>DATBXD010000095.1:0-3109 GCA_036514475.1 Nitrososphaerales archaeon | reverse complement strand
TCCTCACCGTTATGGGTGGAATCCTGTCCGAGCTTCTGAAGCGCATGGAGAGGTTCATCGCCCCGTGGAAGACAATGGAATTACACGCCTAGCTCATTCTGAATGTATCTTAACTCTATAATCGGACATACTCAGAAAACGGTTTTATTCCGTCTCCGACTTGTTTAGATGCAACGCCTTGAGAAGAATATTAACTGATGGAGATCTCTACCTCACGTTAGACGATAATGTATTCTTTGCTCCCATCGATTAGGAATTCACATAAAGCAAGACTCTGATCACTCTGTTTTAACCATACGTCCCCGGCATCGCTTCATGACTTAGGTGGATAATCCTAAGCATCTACGTGGGGAATCCGAGAGCCATAACAATGTTACCTACCGGGGCGAAGAGCATCATATTTCCGCTTGAGTCGGCTCCGATGGCAATCCCTGCCTGTCCCAAACCTCCGAGCTTAATTCGCCTCAGCAGCTGACCAGTGTGCGCGTCCACAGCCCAGAAGTTGCCTGAGCGATCCACTGCATATACTACTCCTCCGCTCACAGAAAGGCTTGCACTTTGATACCGAGCTGGCATATCGAAGTTCCACTTCACTCTGCCATCAGATGCGTCTATGGCGTATAGACTTGAGGTGTTGTCCCAGCCTTCGGGTAGATCCTCCTTTCCTACGAAGAAATCCAGATCGTACCCCTCAATCTCTCCTCCATCCATCATAATCTTACCTCCCCGTGTGTAACGGGTTCCGCATCGCTGATAGGGAACGTAGATAGTGTTGTAGGCGAATGCTCGACCGGCAGCAATCCCGCCCTGCTCACCTGGACAGTAAACCTTGTCCAGTATGTCTTTTTGCGAGAAGAAGAGTTTCGCAGCACTACCTGCATTCGTATTTGGAGCGTTAACCTGCGAAGGGCCAATCTTCACCGGTTCGTAGATTAAACCGCCGGTCTTCGAGTCGAAGACGTAGATGTATCCGCCCTTGCTAGCCACTATAACGATCTTCTTCACTATGCCTTCGATCTTCGCCGTAGCAAGAATTGGGCTCCATGCGGGTTGGTGTCCATTCAGATCGTGAGGCGTAACCTGATAATACCAAATCATCTCCCCAGATCTTACATCAAGTGCGACTACCGAGCTGGCGTAGAGATGTGGACCGGGTCTAAGAGATGCGTCATAAGGCCCAACGCATGAGTTGCTCGTCAGAATGTAAAGGATACCCGTCTCCTCGTCAACTGTATGCCTACCCCAGACCACTCCTCCTCCCATCGGGATGCCGCCTTCTCCCCAGTCGCCAGGATAAGGTTCGATATTTCCTTTACCAGCCTCTCTATCCCAATTGGGATCACCCTCAGCAGGAGGTGATGCAAACCATCTCAAAAGTAACTCGCGAGTCTTCAAGTCGTAGGCGGCCACATATCCTCGTCCATTCCACCAACCTCCTCCACCCGCCCCGACCACCACGGTGTCGTTGTAGAAGGCTGGGGCTGACTCTGAGAAGTATCTACCCTTATTCCCCGGTATGTCTCTGAAGGTGTCTGGGATTGTGAATTTCACAGCCCCAGTTGAGGGATCAAATGAGTAGAGGGTGCCATCAGAGGCAAGCATGTAGATTGCATCCCGATAATAGATGATGCTATGTTGCCTCGCCCATCCCGCCCACCAAGGTTTGGTGAAGAACGCTTTAAGATCGACCTGATATGACCAGATTTCTTCTCCATTAAGCGCATCTAAGGCGATGACTCTATTATAATTAGTAGCAACGTAGGTGATACCCTTTACAACGAGAGGTGATGCTTGAATGCCTTGAGATGTCCTCAACTCACCTTCGGGGAACGGGTTTTCAGGTATCTGGTAAACCCATTTCAACTCAAGATCCTTCAAATTGTCTCGATTTATCCGGTTCTGAGGAGAAAAACCCGTATGGTGAAGATCGTAACTACCACTCTGCCAATCCGAACTTGTTTCTCTGGAAAGGTTAGCGATGGACATAAGTTACGTTGCAGAATGTAACAATTTAAGATTTTTTAAGCTCGCACCTGAAACAGGGCTTGATACGTAATTGCTTTTTCGAATCCCGCTTTGCCCATTCAGAGTTAGTAGGATCGATTGAGTTCAACAGATAAGTTGATTGTGGATTTGAACTTAATTCAGACTGTGTGAAAACTCTGTCTTGACCGAATAATTGCAGATAACAACACGTGAATAATGATAATTAATGACAAATCATGTGATTATATGTAATTATTATAATTATCACAATTCTAAGATTACTTTTCACAGTCTCTAATTAGTCCAAGTCCAATCGGACTAAACGAGATAGGTATTTGAACTTAATTGAGTTCAAGAACCGTCGACCGCATAGCGCTATCATTATCAATATCTGATGACTGACAGGCGATACAAGAGCACGTAGCAAATAACTCAAATAACAAATCTTTTCAAAACAATGATAAACTGTATAACACAGTATTATTTAGGAAGGCGATACATCGATATGGTTTGAGATTAATCAATGTGGTAAGAAGCGCAGTATTGAGAAATGATTTCTACCTCTAGTTACGAAGTTTATTCTAGGGTTGGTGAGATTAGTTATTAGAGTGGTTTGTGTAATATCAAGTAGGAGTGTGAATAATTGATGGTTGATGAAGTTGAGCATTAGTTTCCCATGTGGATGAGTTTTCTGCTTAACAATCCTATTCGCCAGTATTTTGATTCTCCTCAGAAGATCGTTAAGCTTTTAGACGTTAAAAGTGGTGATGTTGTTTTGGATTTTGGCAGTGGACCGGGTTTCTACACGATCCCGTTAGCGAAAATCGCTAAAAAGGTTGTTGCAATCGATAAACAACCACAGATGCTAGAGAAGATTGTAAAGTACGCTGGGAAGCAGAGCGTAACAGTGCAGAGTCTTGTGAGTGACGGAGAGAAGATAGATCTACCTAGTGAAACGTTTGACTTGATCTTTCTAAGCCATGTTTATCACGAGATCAAGAAGAAAATAAGTGTTTTAAATGAGCTGCGTAGATTGCTAAAGCCTGCAGGACGCCTCGTCATCCTGGAGCATACGAAGAGAGGTCTACTGCCCGGTCCGCCGGCGATGAACCTCGGCAAGATA
>DATBXD010000094.1:0-3134 GCA_036514475.1 Nitrososphaerales archaeon | reverse complement strand
GTGAGGACAGTCACTGCTACGAAGAGCCGCTCCATCTGAAATGTGTTCCCGTATGTGATAATCAATCCGCCTAGACCTGATACTGAGGTGAAGAATTCTGCCATTATGATGCCCATGATGCCTCGTGCAGTGCCGAGCCGAAGTCCTGTTATGATGAATGGTAAGCTTGCGGGGAGCATTACTCTTAAGAAAATATCTTTATCTTTTGCGCCGAAGGATCGGGATGCTTCGAGGAGATCCTTGTCTACATTCATGACACCTGTATAGGTGTTGATTACTATGGGGAAGAAGGCTGATAGGAGAACGACTACCACCTTAGCTTCAAACCCCAATCCAAACCAAATGATGATTAGGGGGATGAGCGCGATTCGGGGCATAGCGTTGAACGCGTTGATATAGACATCTAGTGCTTCACCTATTCTTTTGAAGCCACCCATAATCAGACCTAAAGGTACCGCTAAAGATACTGCCAACAGATATCCTCCAGCGAAGATTGTGAAGCTGTTGAAGGTAGCCTCAATTATCACTCCATTTGTGAACAGCTCAACCGCCGCAGTGGCTACCCCTGAAGGTGCGGGAAGGAACATGCGTCCTAAGAACATGCTTATAATCTGCCACACGACGATCATGATTGCAAGTAAGATTAGGCGGTAGGCATTGGCCCCTATATTCCGCTTGCCCTTGATCTTTCCGTTTGGCATTTATGTGATTTGCCGCCGGGATGCTTAAGTATTTTTTCCGCAAAATGAGTTCTTCATGAATTGTATAGTTTTATTCGTCAGCGAATAATTCCTTGGTCGCCTAGGCTTTTCCTCTAATGAGATTTTGCTGAGAATCCACGTTAGGGCTGATCCCTGAGAATGTGGCCATCTCATTCACTCTTTTCCATAAATAAGCTCTAATCTTCACGAATTCTGGGTGAGACCTAGCATCGTAGGTCCACCTCGGACGTGGGAGAGGCACGTCAATCGACTCTTTAACACTGGACGGCCTTACGCCTAACAGAATTATCCTGTCAGCTAGTATGACAGCTTCATCTAGACTATGTGTGACGAATATTACTGTATTTTTCTCTTGGGACCATATTCTGAGGAGCTCGAGCTGCATGAATTCTCTTGTCTGGGCATCTATGGATGCGAAGGGTTCGTCCATTAGAAGTATTTCGGGGTTGATTGCCAATGCGCGGGCAAGCCCCACACGCTGCTGCATTCCTCCAGAGAGCTCATGTGGGTAGCTGTTCTCAAACCCGGTCAACCCAACCAATTTCACATGCTCTCTAGATCTGGTCTCACGCTCCTCCTTTGGCAGACCCTGAATAAGCATTGGGAATTCGATATTCTCAATCACGTTCTTCCAAGGTAAGAGGCGGAATGATTGAAAGACAACTCCTTTATCCGGTCCGGGTTTCGAAGGACTTTTCCCATTAATGGATATTCGACCGCTATCTGGTTGAATCAACCCATCGAGCAACCGCAGTAATGTGGTCTTACCGCATCCTGATGGACCAACTATTACCACGAACTCCTTATCCTCCACTCTAAACGATATGTTGTCAAGTATCTTGAGCGGGATGAATCGACCCCCATCTCTTTTGTAGAAGCTCTTGTTCACGCCCTCAACCTCAACCTTGTATACCAAAGATCCCACCAGACCTAACATTGAGTTATGATGTTGATTATAATAAATGATTATATCGATGCTGAGAAGAAGCTTGAATTGAATCCAGTTTTACTCGTTTTAAGTAGCCAATAGAAATAGGAGTTACGCGGTTGGGAGTGTTTCCTCTGCTCCTCGCCTATAAGAGTTGTGTAACGCTTATATGTTTAGACGGTCAACCGCGTAACTCCTAAGAAAGTTAAAAATTGTTTTATTTAACCCTCCTCCATTACAGGAGTATGAAAATTGGTAGATCAATCATTGTCTCTGCTCTTGCATTAGTAATCATTACCTCAGGCTTGTTGTACTACTACTATTACTATGCGGCTCCGTCTTCGCCTCCACTTGAAATGATCAAGCTGAAAGAGGCGACATTTGGAACCGAAATGCCCTATTTGACGAACTCGGTTGAATTCTTAGCCAAAGATCTCGGATTTTACGAAAAAGAAGGACTTGACTTCGAGATAATAGGACTTACATCCACCCCTCTAGTTCTAACCTCACTAAAGGCAGGTGAGGCTGACATCGCAGGGGTGGGCGGAAGCACAGCTCTCTCACTGCACGCCAACGGAGATCTACAAACGGTGGTCTTTGTAAGTTACATCGGTCATGCATCCCCTTCAGTCTCGGTTGTCGTAGGGAAGAGGGAAATAACTTCCATCCAAGACCTCAAAGGGAAAACGATAGGCGTAGGCTCCATAGGTGGTGCAGACCAAGTTATCACTATACCTATTCTTCGTGCATATGGTTTGGACCCTGACAAGGACATAAAGTGGGTGGGTGTAGGCACACCGTCCGCCCGAGTGGCAGCCCTCTTAGCGGGGCGGATTGACGCCATAACGACAAGTATAATGACATGGGTACCTCTTTCAGGTAATCCGGATCTAAGAGTCATAGTTGATGGAGAGGAGTACAGCAAGATCCAACCCACCGTCGGTGGTACGATTACAACCGTGGAGTTCATGAATAAGAACCCGGAGGCCATTCAAAGATACACGCGCGCGATAATCAAAGCAAGTCGATACTTTGCTGAGAACAAGGATGCGTGGATCGATGCGGTGCTTAAACGCCGCCCCGACCTAACTCGGGGGAACCTCTCAAATGTGTATGACTTTGTTAAGCCCGGATGGGCCGTAAACGGTGGAGTAAACCTTGACGACTACAACAAGGTTTTCGAGGCTTGGTATCAACTCCCCGAGTTCAAGGATGTGCCGAAGACGAATCCATCCGACTGGGTCACAACCCGATTTGTAGATCAAGTTCTGAAGGAAATAGGGTTGTATAAAGATCGATCTTGGGACGACCCCGGTAGAACAATCTCAGGAGCTAAGTAGGTATGATAGAAATATCATCCAAGGAGAGCGAACTATAATGATGGAGAAACTCGTGAACTCCATTATCGAGTTAAACGAAGATGAGACCCTAAGCCTCGTAAAGGCAAAAGTTCAGGCTGGCGAAAATTCGAGAGGAATCATGGA
>DATBXD010000093.1:0-2475 GCA_036514475.1 Nitrososphaerales archaeon | reverse complement strand
AGTTTGAGTCCAACCGCTTCAGTAGCCAAGATAAGGGAGTTGATTTTGCTATTTGGGATGAAAACTTAACTTTTACAATAGGCAATCCTTTGTTTATTGAACTTAAATATGGATCATTAACATTCGATCAAATCCATAAAGCAGAAAGTCAATTAAAAGAGTATCTCGCCAGAACAGAGGCTAAAGCGGCGATTCTACTCTATTTGGACAAGAATGGTAGACGTTTCCGCGAGAATTACTTGGTAGCCCCTTTAGTTTTAAGATTTGAATTTGAGGATTTTGTTAGAGCTCTATACCATAATACGTTTGAAGAGGTGATTCTAAGCAAACGCAACAGAATGGTTCATGGGTTAACTGAGTAATGCCCAAGTATGCACAAAGAAAAATCCAGAAATTGCTCCACGAATCAGATACTGCCCCAACTGCTGATACCAAAGGAGACAAACTCGAAGAACTTACCAGGTATCTATTCGAGAAAATACCTGGAGTTTCTTTTTATGGCAAGAACATACTTGATGCAAACAGAGCTCATGAATTAGATATCGTATTCTGGAATCCATCAAACCAATCAGAGATAGGGTTTCTCGATCTAGTCCTAATAGTTGAGTGTAAGAACACAGGGAATCCTGTAAGCAGTGCGGCTTTAGGCTGGTTTGTACGAAAGTTGCAAGATAGAGGTGCCAATTATGGTATTCTAGTGGCGCTAAACGGAATTACAGGAGAGGCCAACGGCGTCAGTAATGCGCATAGCGAAGTACTATCTGCATTGGTCCGCGACAGAATAAGAATCCTTGTGATTACAAGAAGTGAAATTATAAATCTAGGTGATACAAATGATCTAATTGAACTATTAAGAAAGAAAATAATGACGCTTACATTGTATAGGACTATAGTTTAGTTTTGATTCTAGTTAAAGGCTGTTGGCTTTCGCAGTTCGTTACTTATGATGCGCTTCGGTTACTTTAAGTTTGTTAGTCTCAAAGCGGCGGCCTGGTCAATTTTGTTGTTAGACAGTGATTATTGACATAAAATCTAAATAGCAAAAGGGAAACGTTTATATGTCACGGCACGAACAAGATCGGCTAAACAGATTTCTTGAAGGATATCGGGGAACCGATGCTATGCAAGAGCCCCCTGGTCCGCCTGGCGACCCACAACTCGCAGCTTTGAATCAATATCTACAGATGAAGAATGCTTTAACCACAGATGACATAGTGCTGGACTTCGGTTGCGGCCTAGGGGTCCTTGCCACTGTCATGGAAGCCATCTGGCCTGATAAATCTAAGCGTCCGTGGTATTACGCTGTAGACCGAAAATCTATTCTAGACAAGTTAGCCTTATCCTCCTCGATTCACAATCACTCTAAGAAGATTGACGCGGATACGTTCTTGCATACCGGTCTCGATTCTAAATCAGATTACCTAAAAGTCGTTGTCGTTCGCAACGTTTTTCATGAGTTGGATATAACAACAACTGCTCAGCTTCTTTTTCGGCTTCGTCATCTATCACAACCACAAACCGAGCTTTATGTTCAGGATATGGTGAATCTTCCACGTGGTGAGCGGGCTCGTGTAGGCTGGGCTCCGGATCTTTTTTACGGCGTGCTTCGTGCAGCTGGTTTTGAATGTCCAGAACCGGTATGTCTTACAAGTAAGGGTGGCACGAATTGGTTTGCCCTACTTGGACGCCAGAACTCAGAACAGCCACCAACATTAACAACAATAGAACAGGCAATCGTTACCGCTCGATCTAAACAGCGAGAAGAAATAACGGAGCAGCTCCAAGCGCTAAGTGCAACATCTGATGAGGCTACAACTCCAGAATACGTAATTCTTCAGGCAGAGGAGGCAGCTATTTCTACTCAGCTTCAACAGTATAGCTATAATACCGTCCGCCAGCGAAAAAAACACGCGGCCAAGCACATGCTTGCCGGTGTGATACCACTTGCTTCTCTACCAAGCACTAAACTTGATTACGCCGAGGAGGTTACTGATGTTGCTCTGTCCAGAAGTGGACTAGTAGCTGTGTTGTCCTCAAAGAAACTAATTGACTTTCCAGCGCTCTTGGCAGGATGCAAAGATCGTGCATATTTCATGGGATATTCACAACGGTCTCTGTTTCAAAATCAGCCGACGAGCGAAGCGGTGGTCAAAGCTTTGGGAAATGGTGCTGATTTCAAAGTACTCCTGGTTAATCCTAGTTCTGAGGTAACTATAGCTAGGGCGAAGAGTCTTGCATATACAAGTTATGAAGATCTTATAGCAGATATTAATTATACACGTGGTGCGTTCAAGGCCTTTCTTGGAGAACTTTCTGCACAGCAACAATTTGCACTATCTAAGCCAAGCTGCGAGCTACGATTAATGTCAACGATTCCCCCTTGCTCTTATTTCATTATTGATGACCTCTGTTATGTGAGCTTGTATTCACTTCGGCTTTCCGGTGGAAGTGGTCCTTGTTTGGTGTTCAGGAACG
>DATBXD010000092.1:0-6435 GCA_036514475.1 Nitrososphaerales archaeon | reverse complement strand
GAGAAAAGTAGCTACGCTTTTGGGATTGCCTGAACATGTGGTTTCGCGCCACCCGTTTCCTGGACCGGGCCTTTCAGTGAGAATCATTGGCAGCGTTACACCTGAAAAAACAAGAATATGTCGAGACGCGAGCTGGATAGTTGAGGAGGAGCTTAAAAAAAGCAAACTTTACGATAAGGTCTGGCAAGCATTTGCAATCGTGGGAGACGACAACGCAACAGGCGTACTAGGAGATTCTCGAAAATACGGACACGTAGTCACAGTGCGGGTAGTGGAGTCTTTAGATGCGATGACAGCTGACTGGGTTAGGTTACCCTATCGTTTGCTCGAGTCGATAAGTAATAGAATTACTAATGAGGTCTCAGGCGTCACTTGGGTAACATACGCAATATCTAGCAAACCACCAGCCACAATCGAACCTCAATAGATCCCAATCTAAACATCTTTGAGGAATGAAATCACCTGTTCCAAAGAGGGGGGTTCAAACTCTGTGCTCGAAACATATAGAGCTGCAGCAGCGTTAGCAAACTTCAACCGATTAATGTCATCGATCCTAAGCAAGTAGCCTGCGATATTTGCAGCGTCCCACACATCTCCAGCTCCCGTACTAACCCTTTGAACTACACTAAATGACGCCATAAAAATGCTCGACTTTTCGAACGCTGAAGCACATCCAAGTGGAGTGTGAACGTCAACTCTACAACCAAGTTTGTTTGATAGAGCCTCAGCGGCTCTGTAGATATCTACTGGAGCATAAATTGATGGAAAAGTCGCTCCAAGTAGTACATCAGAGATAACTCTTGTTTCATTTTCATTCACGCTCAGCACGCCTAGAATACCAATCAATTTACTGAATAGTTCAGAGACTTCATCGCGTCTACTTGCTATATCTGCCGGTGCGAAATACGTTAAGCAACCCTCACGACAAGATCTTGATAATATTGCTTCAGCCAACTCTGTTCCCCGAGTATTTGCCGCCCAATTGAACACCCCTACAAGATCTGTTTTCGATTTCTTGTAAAGTGTGGATTTAGATATCTTATCAGGGCCTGCGTCTATGACATCGCCTACATCGCTGAGCATAACGTTTGATAATGTTCCATCACTTTGAAATTCGAGAGCAACCGTATGTCCCGGCTTACCGCGAAGAACATCGATATCTACATTGGGTAGGTTCGAAAACTTGTGACGAATCGACATTTCAGATTGCCTGTCTGCGATAACAATAAGGTTTACAGATACACCCATCTTCCCAATAGCATATGCAACGTTTGTAGCATTCCCCCCTTTCAAATCAACCTGCTCGAAGCCACGTATGCTCCCACCCCCAGACATTAATTTAGTCTTGACACCAGTCATCAATAATTCTAGAGAAGGCACCTTCACTATTCTATCGATGAAGAAATCGGGCATAATCGTAACGCTATGTTTATTCAAGTTCATTCTAGTATATGTATCAAAACTCATTTACGTAGAACCACCGAAGATCTAAATACTAATTCGTCACTTCAAAGTTAGACTCTTAACAATCTTTAGGGATCGAATCAATGATAATGCTTCGGATGGAACTTGGCCGTCTAGAACAAGTGTTAACACAGGATTTGGGGTGAAGTCAGGGTCGTCTGCAAGTGCTTGCCTTATAACCACATTGTACTTTGATAGTATAGTTGAGATTCCGGAAATTACCCCGGGCTTATGTGGGTCAGAATTCACAACCATAACACTATAGCCCAATTCTTTAGATAAGTCTACCAAACTCGTTCCTATAGGTTTAACTTTCGTGAAAATAGCCCTCAAATCATTATCCTTCAAAATCTGATTAATAGCGTTCCTAACAACTCTTCGATCAACGCCCGCAGCATTTGCAAGTGCTGAATCACCAACAGACAAAACCCCCACCTTAAGACTACCCGATTCATCGACTCCGACCCCAAGCTCAATCATAGTCCGCACTACGCTCAATCTTGATTTTTGACGGGTAAACTTCCTCTGAATCTGCCTCCACATGTCAACAAATAATAAGACTGAGCTCCGATATAAACCTGAGAAACAGATTTAACTTTCTTTCGACACTTCAAAGGCCCTTAAGAAAATACTGGAGAATTACATTATTTATTATGATTGGTTTCATTGAGAGTATGCCTGAAACTGACATAGTTACGGTTTGCTAGGTTAAGTGATAATAATGTGGGTCGTCTTCATCATCCAAATTAACTCGTGAATGTAACTGTTGGATGGTGGGGGATTTATGAATTCTGCAGATTATTTTTCACACTATCTATTCCAGGGGTTGGCATCGGATCCACCTTTCTTAGAACTGCTACGTATATCGACGCGTAGTCTAACAGGTATATTGATCGCATGATCCTAGTTAGATGATCAAGTCCTGTCGCAGAATGTTCAATTACTTCGAATCCTGATTTTTGAATAACGTCCTTAACGAATTCAAATCGTCTGTATATGTTCAGTGGCTCATCTGGACTTCTAATAAATACCGGTTTTAGAGAGTGGGTGATTTGGTTTGACCAAATCTCAAATTCGTTGTGACAGAGCTCAGGCATCGAAGCTGTGTGCGACATTATTTTGGAGTTTTCGTTCAATGACGCGCTGAATCGGGTGGCAACACAGAAATTTGTATCTGAAGCGTATATAAATGGAATCCCGTCAAATATTCTTGAGGCGATCTTCTTTGATGGGTTCTTTTCGAAGGAAGAATTTGCCGATACGTTACCATTTAGAGTCCTAATCCCTTCGACAGAGTTAGCAAGCTGATTAAATATGGTTGGGACGGCTCCGATTTCGTTCAAAATGTTTGCAGCTGAATAGAATAAGTACGGAAGCGATGATCTGGACGTAGAAAGTCTAGTAATCTTTGTATGTGGAATATTGTTTCTTATTGATAGTTTCTCAAGAAGACCACCTGATGATACTGAAGCCAATTTGCAGCCCCTGTCCAAAGCTTGCTTTGCGATATTCACGGTCTCCTCGGAATCTCCGGAACAACTTACTGATAATACAAGGTCTTCTTTCCCAACAAACTTTGGAAGATTGTAATCTTTCAAAACGATAAGGGGAGTGTCAATCTTATCGGTTAACCAGCATTTGAGAATGTCACCTGGAATGGCTGAACCGCCCATTCCAGCGTAAATAATCCTATTTACGCCGCGAGCTTCAGGCGTAGAAACTGTTTTTTTCAGAGCTTCTTCGCAGTGATGTGGCCATTTTTCAAAATCCATGTAGAGGCCAGATTGGTCTATTTCTTCAACTTCCCCGATCGACAGCATTTTCCTCTTAATCCAGAAACTTCAAATTAATAAACAGTAACTTTATCGCAATAAAAACGTATAACTCACTTGATGGTTAATGGG
This sequence comes from Nitrososphaerales archaeon, assembly GCA_036514475.1. Classification (GTDB taxonomy): domain Archaea; phylum Thermoproteota; class Nitrososphaeria; order Nitrososphaerales; family JACPRH01; genus DATBXD01. The sequence goes on along the minus strand of DATBXD010000092.1, from coordinate 3,067 downwards.
AAACTCGATTTTACACATGCATTTTTAATGTCATTGATAATTGTTAATTGTTGTTGAAGGTTGGATAACTTTCTTGATTTATTCTTGTAGGCATAGTGCGAGTTTGTTTCGCAAGAATTTGTTCCTGTAATAGTTTTGTTAACAATTGTGATTATTATGATTGACAGAATCTACGTCACTTTGACTTTATGCTTATTAGGTTCTTTTGTAGGGGACTTCTTTGGAATATCGACTGTGAGTATTCCTTCTTTGACTGTTGCAACTGCTTTTTCCGGGAGCACTTCCTCTGGGAATGTTAGTCTCTTGTATATTCTTGAGTATCTTCGTTCCCTGTGAACGAAATCTTTTTTCTGATCTTCGTGTTCAACTTTGGCTTCGCCTGATATTTCTATGGAATCTTTTGACACGGTAATATCTATTTTTTCTTTAGGTATTCCTGGAACTTCAGCGGAAACCTTAAACGCATTTCCTGCATCAACGATATCTGCATAGGCCTCTCTAAATGGGAAGGGGAATAGAAAAGGCTCTACGGCGCTTCTTCGCCAGGTTATGAGGTTAGAGAAAGGGTCTCTTCTGAAGATTCCTTTGAAGTCATCGAATGCGTCTTCATAGGCAGTTGATAAGTCTGAAGGAAATTTTGGCGTCAAAGGCACTATCGTTATTGCCTTATCTTCAGAGTCTTTCGCTTTTTTTTCTTTCTTAGACATAACTTATTTATGTGCTGACTAATATTTATTCATTATTATGTCAGAATGTAGATAGCTAATCTTACAGGGTTTGCTTTCTTCTTATCCAATCAGTAGCTCTTCTCGCTGTTAGAACTATCAGAAAAATGGATAATCCGGTGACTACGATTGTCGCCCCAGAAGCAGTATCGAGGATTATTGAAAGCAACATCCCCAAGATAACGCTTATCAATCCGAATATGGGAGACAGAAACATAGTTTGCTTAAAAGAGCTGCTGAGCTGTAGGCTTGTAAGAGCAGGAAGGACTAGAAGTGCAGCCATCAAGAGAACGCCTACTATAGGTATAGCTGCGATTACAGCTACACCAGCGAGAAAGTTGATCAAGTAGTCATAAACCCATGTTTGGACCCCAGATGCTCTTGCCTGAGATTCGTCAAATGTCGTGTAAACTAGTTCTTTGAAGAGAAGAAATATCATAAGCAAAGTGATTATCAAGACAGCTAAAGCCGTCAGTATCTGAGTATAGTCTACAAGGAGAATGCTCCCAAAGAGTAAGCTCTCAAGATTCACACTGAATCCTTGAGTTAGGCTCAATAATACAATACCTGTCGCAAGACCCATTTGGAGAAATATCGCAACTGCTGCATCGCCAGATATCTTTGTTGATCGTGTGGCTTTGGTTATCCCTATTGAGCCGAGGATTACTACTACCCCGGCAACCCATAAGGGTGTCAGGTTGAGGTAGTATCCGAGGGCCAATCCTCCGAAAGCTGTGTGAGCAAGTCCATCGCCAATCAGGGATACTTTCTTTAGAACTATGAAGATACTCAGTACGGAGCTAAGAAGCGCGATAATTATACCGATTATGAATGCGCGTTGGATAAAGCCCTGCTGCAGCATTGATAAGAATGCGTCAGGGGTGATCATTGTGATGCATCATCTCCACTGGATAGTCATACATCTTAGGCAGAATTGAACTCCCTCTAAACTCGTTTTGTACACCGCAAAAGAACAGTGACCTGTTTATGCACACTACTTTACTTGCAAGCTTTGATACTATCCCGACGTCGTGAGATGAAAGGATAATGGTTATCCCAAGTTGCTTGTTTAGGTGCTCAAGTAACTCGTAAAAGGCTGCCTCGGAAGCCATATCGACTCCGCTAGCTGGTTCGTCTAATATGAGTAGTTCAGGATTGGAAACGAGTGCTCTAGCCACGTAGACTCTTTGGGCTTGACCTCCTGAGAGATGTCCAATTTTCCTATTACGGAGATCTTCTATTTTAAGTAGTGCGAGAATTTCTTCAACTTTTTTCCGGTCTTCACTTGTGAGCCTGTGGAATAGTCCCGCTTGGGAAACACGTCCCATTAGAACGGTCTCGAACACAGTTGACGGGAAATTCGGGTCTTTTGGTTGTGCCTTCTGGGAAACGTATCCTACGCGTCTTAGGTTTTCGGATGATACAGGCGTGCTGAAGAGGAGAACTGTACCTGAAGTTGGTTTTACTAGACCTAGTATCGCTTTAAGAAGGGTGGATTTGCCAGAACCATTTGGTCCGATTAGACCAACTAGGTCTCCTCCATGAATATCGAGTGTGATGCCTTCCAGAGCTAAGATTCCGTTTGGGTATCTTACAGTAACGTCTTTGAATTCAACGACTATCTTAGTTGCATCCAACATTGCTTAGTGCCATCCCTATTCTCGTAATATTCTCATCCATAAGTATAAGATAATCCTTTCCTGCTTTCTGGTCAGCTGTGCTTAGACCCTCGATCGTATCTATTAGTATTAGTGTAACGTTTGTTTGTCTTTCTATTGATTTTGAGATTGCGGGGTTCTCTAGGGTCTCATAGCCTACGTAGCATAGATGGTAAAGTTGAATAGCGTCAATCGTTTTCTGAATATCTGTCGGCGTTGGCTCATCCTCGAAAGGTCCAAGTATAGGTATCTGCATCAAGTTGTACTGCTTTGCGAAGTATGCGAAGGCTCCGTGTAACGTGATGAAGTAGCGTGTCTTTGAATACATAGTCATGTTTGTTATTTTGGAGTTGAGCGAGTCTAGCTTTATTTGATAGGAGTTGGCGTTGTCGATAAAGTAGTCTGAATCCTCAGGGTCAGCTTTAATGAGACCGTTGAGAATGTTTTTCACCTGCTGCTTTACGTCTACCGGATTTAGCCAGATATGTGGGTCGAATGTTCTGTTGTTCTGTTGGAATTGAGAAGGAACGAGCAAGAGATTGATTCCTTGGCTTGAATCAACCAAGGTCAGTTTAGGATTGCTCGCCGCCTTGACTATCTTGGGAACCCAGGGCTCGAGGTTAACTCCACTGAATATCAGCATATCTGCTTCAGCCACCTTGGCTATCGTAGAAGGAGTGGGTT
>DATBXD010000091.1:0-5763 GCA_036514475.1 Nitrososphaerales archaeon | reverse complement strand
TCTAAGGCTGCAAAGATGGATGCTCTTACTGCTGCGCGTGAGAAGGTTGCAGCGGGAGAGATGGAATGGGATGATTTCCAGAAGATGTTAGAGGAAGCTTTCGCGGCGTAAGTTTTAGTGATCTAATTCCGGGTGGAACATATGGTGCGATGCCATATGCTAGGGTTCGATTCCCTAGTTAGATCATCTTTGGTTGTGGGTATCAAAAGGCGCTCAAAGTACACAAAAAGCGCCGACTATTTGTGAAGTAAAATAAAGATGGGCTCTGTACGGAAATACATCCCATCCGAATAGTCTAGTAGGACAAAGAGAACAAAAACCTACTACCCACAACCTTAGTTAATGGTAACAATATAACAAGAGAGGTTGTTATGATGTTTGAGAGATTGAGTGATAAGGAGATGCAAAAGAAAGATGCATATTGGAGAGAAGAACATAGAAACAACTATCTCCAATCTCTCAATGATCACCAACAACAGGAGAATAGTTTGAGTGTAAATTCTCCTGAAAATCTTTATTTTAATGAGGAGAATGAAAATGAAAGACCTACTTGATTTCAAAGACAACATGTTTGTGATCCGTATTTCTAGTGGAGGAGAAACTCGAATTTCATATCACGAATGCAAAAAGGAAACAGCAGAGTTAATCCGTATTCACTTTGGAGATGTTCCATGTACACAAAGAGCTTTTTCTGCCCTAGAACAATTTCCTTGTTACAATAATCCAATAACCAGTGAGGAATGAAAATGAAAACCAAGGGTAGGTTCTATGTCTTATATGATCTCGATAAGGGATATATTGGTGATTGGGGTACAACCACAAAAGATGTTATCTATGCTACAAAGTTCTCCTCTCTCCGTGCAGCTAAGTCTTTTAGACAACGTTATACTAGCAAAAGATCAACGAGAATTTATCGTATAAATTATGTTTTTAATCGTGGGATGATGTAGCATGAGCCCTCATGGCGGAATTGGTATACGCAGCAGACTTAAAATCTGCATCTCGAAAGAGAATAAGGGTTCGAGTCCCTTTGAGGGCATTTTAAATTCTTTAACAGGAGTTGAAAGTGAGAACATGTAAAGTAACATTCAGAAAGAGGATAGCTGATAGTGGGAGTAAACAATTTGCATGGCCAGTGATAGGAAAAGCATTCATAGATGTACAAGAGAACGAGAAGTTGAAGATTGATATAAAACTAGACGCGATTCCTATAGGTTGGGATGGAAGGTTAACATTGTTTGAAGATGAATAAATTGGAGGAAAAATGAAACAATATAATTGTAAATGTGAGCACCATTCACACTTTGAAGCAGAGAACACACATCAATACGGAAAGAGTTTTAGTTGGAAGGATACAAAATCAATAATGACAGAACATGGTCGAATTGTTGTATGCAACAAATGTTACAATACTCATATGGAAGAATACAAGAAAACATTTCCTAACTAAAGTGGAGTTTTTAATATGATACAGTACATTCACCCCACCAGATTTAGAGATGAGCTAGAAGAACAAATAAATAAGTGGGCTAATAGTATTGCCCATGAATACAAGATTTATCAGAATACATTTCGTATCAATCTAATAAACCCTGAACCTAGAATGTACCCAGTAATATCTAGGATAACAAATGGGGCTGTTGTACAGATAGCTCTAACAATACCTTGGGTAGATAAGAATAAGGATGTAGGAGAAGCATTATTATCATCTATTAGAGTTTTGAAGAAGGCAGTTAGAAGTATATTCAGGTACCTATCCCTCCCAAAAATTAACAATGATGATGAGCTATTCAATCCTCTCATAATCTCAGACAAAGTACATGAATATATCAGGGGAGAGAAAGGAACATTTACATGGAAAGTAAGTGCATATAATCCACATAACATCAAGAGACGCGATTTCAAAATCTCAGTACACCGTGAGGTAAAAGTAGTTGTTATACACAAAGAAACAAAAACTTCATATGCAATAGTTGATACAAACAATCGACCAGAGTATGATTTAATTAGAGAAGCACTTGAAAAGTGCATTGAGAATATTGAAATTAATGTGGAGAAAACAGATGTTTAATAAATATATCGAATCATTGAAGAAGAAGAACGAGCCCAAATATAACCCCCTTCAGTTACTATCGGAGAATCCACATCCTTTAATTGAGGAAGAAGTATTATTTGAAGAAGCAGAATTACTAAAGAAACTAACAGAGATCCAAGAGAAGAAGAAAGAGATCAAGAGGATCAAGGAAGAGAAAGAGAAAGAGGAATTAAGGAAGAAACCAGAAGTAATCAAGTTTCAATCATTCAATTATGGTAACATTACATTCATTCTTGAGCATGGCAATCCAATTGTTGTTGATATAATCAATAATTACAATTATATCAATAGCAATATATCAACAATTCATATTGATAAATTTGATGAGTTTGTAAAAGAGATAAATGACGCACTCCCAAATACTAAGTGGATCAACTTCGATCCCATCTATCAACCGTATTGGAAGATAGCTAAGAGAGACAAGAATCTTATCCTTCAATGGAATCCCATTACCAATCCAAGTGGATACTTTAAGAGATTCGAGAATAATGAGAATAAAGAGAACTCTAGTACAATCCCCGGAATCCTATTGAGGAATAAGTATTATGAAGTACCCTTCAGTGAAGGTTGGAGGTTGTATCTCATTCATCCAGAGGAAAAGTCTAAGTTGTGTGAATGGGCAGAGGGATTGATAGAGATAGTAAAGAAGGAATTTGAGAAGAGACTTAGGGTATCAACTATTCATGATGCAGAAGATAGTGAGGTAGATTTTATATTTGAGAACTTTCCAGATTTCCACCTACGTCCACATCAAAGAGTAGCGTTAGAATTTTCAGAGTTAGTAGATCACAGAACAATCGTTGCATATGGTACTGGTACAGGAAAGACGGCTATTAGTATAGCTGATGCAATTAGATCAGGAGCAGAAAGAATCCTTTTCGTTGTTCCTGGATCAGTAAGAGCAAATTGGCGGAAACATCTTATCAACCATACTGGTGTAGAACCTATTATCCTAGCAGGTAGAACACCAACTAAAGAAGATTTAAAATACTTGATGACCAATCATCCGAAATATGTGATGATTAATTATGAGATCCTGCGAACTAAGATGAAGGTTGACAATACCAAGGATGATATATTCAAATCAAACGAACGTTATCCTTGGGTTGATATATTGAATCTTTATCGTCCAGATTATATTGTAGTAGATGAATCACACTATGTTAGGAATCCAACATCACAACAGTCTAAGGCACTACGCCAGTTGGGGAATAAAGATACAATGAAGATGGCAATGTCAGGTACTCCAATTATGAATAGGCCGGGAGAATTGTGGTCTGTTCTAAATTGGTTACATCCTGAGACATTCCCATATTATGAAACATTCCTTAACCAATATGGCTTTGGTCGTAGTATTGGTTCGTATGAAGCTAAGAAGTTGCGTAGTCTGTTAGAGACTATCATGATTAAGAGAATGAGGCAAGATATTAGTAAGAATCTACCTCCCATCAATCGGATTGTAGAGACATTCGAGATGGGAGAGAAAGCACGTAGAATATACGATAGGATTCTAGAAGGTATTTATGAAGAATTTGCAGCATATGACTCCCAAGGTGTAGGTGGTTGGATAAAGCAATATAGATCCATCCTCCCGAAGATTAATGCTATGATTAAGGTATGTGCAGCCGATAAGGTAGATCATACCGTTGAGAGAGCAGTAGAGATCGCAGATTCAATAGAAGAAGAAAAGTGGAATGGGATTCTCATATTCACGAAATTCAGAGGAACAGCTAATACTATAGCACGAAAGTTAGGTAATGAAGCCATTACATTCGTGACTAGGACTGATGGTGGTTTTATCACGATGAAAATGGAAGATAGAATGAAGGTTGTGGAACAATTCCATAGTGATCCAAGCATTAGATTCTTAGTTGCTACAGAAGGTAGTGCTAGGGAAGGATTGGATATAACTAAAGCTGGTGTAGTTATGTTCAATGATCTATTTTGGAATCCTGCTGCTCATATTCAATGTGAGGGTAGAGCATTCTATCGTGAATCTGATATGCACGGTGGAGATTCTATGTACCTCACTATGAATGATTCTATTGAGGAATGGATCACCGAATTGCAAGGGATAAAGCAGAATACAATTGACAAGGTTGTTGAAGGCAAAGATATTGAAGCTAATATTACTAACAAGATCATTGAAAGACTTAGGGATTCCTTCAATAAGAAAGTGAGAGGAGAATAGATGAGTGAGTTTGATGAGCTAAAGAAAGAAGTATTAGATTCTCAGTTAGCTGGTCAAAGCAATTGGACTGAGGAAACTAAAATTGCTTTCTCCATTGAACGTATCAAAAAATTGAAAAAGAAATTGGAAGAATTTGAGAGATTGTGTGGACAGATGACAGATAAAGTAGATAAGAAAATTGGAAAGTTAAAAGAGAATTGGAGGATTGATGAAACTATTGAAGAAATAGGAAAACTAGAGAGTGCAGTTAAAATTGCATTCGATGTTCCATTGTCCTATGTAGATCATTCTTTGGAAGAAATACGAAAAATAAGGAACCCATTTGAAGAGGAGATGAAATAAAATGTTAACTATTCATGTTGAATCACAAAAGAAGAATATGATATGCTTTAGAGATCTTAAAGTATTAGACGTATTTAGGTATATTTCTGGCACCAATGATTATTTTTATTTAAAGATTAGTGAAAGTAATGCTATAAATAATAGTATAAGGCTCACTGATGGTCTATTACAATCTTTCAATCTATCTACTGTTATTGAAATGGCTTCTATAGCCAAACTTCATATATCATTTAGAGAGGAATGAAAAATGAAACCTTGGATAGGTGTGGATTTGGATGGTACTCTAGCTGAATATTATGGTTGGAAAGGAATAGACCATATTGGAGATCCTATTCCATTAATGGTTGATAGAGTAATTGGTTGGTTATCAGATGGTAATGATGTTAAAATATTCACAGCTCGAATTTGTGAGGACCAGGATGGTAAATCAGTAGAGGAAATTAAAACAATTATTCAAGATTGGTGTGAGAAACATATAGGTATAAGATTAGAAGTAACTAATATCAAAGACTTTGGTATGGTAGAATTATGGGATGATCGTTGTTTTCAAGTAGAAGCTAATACAGGAAAACTTGTAGAGGAATAAATATGATTATAAGATGGGGTTTCTTTCCACCAGAAGTTCGTAATGTTGTGCGTCCGATATTATTAAACTACTTATGGTTAGTCCCACCTTGGATTAGAGTATTACATCTAGGATATGGTGTATCAAAAACTGATAACTATTGGGCTGAGGGTAGCTCGGAGACGAATGAACACTATCGCTGGACAAATATAACAATTTTTGGTCATTGGCTTGATAGTAATGAGTCTAATAGACGTTTAAGTATAATTCATGAGTTACTTCATATTTCATTAGCACCAATGGCAGAGGAACATGTACAAGTAATTAATAGATTATTCGAAGATGGAGAAGCGCCAAAGTTTCGTGCTACATTGAATGAGAATTGGAAAAGGGTAATGGAATCCGCGGTGCAGGACTTAGCCTTTTCAATATCATTAATTCCAGACATTCAGCGGATTACATTACTCAATGATTTATCTGTTCTAGCTTTCACAGAAGAAGAAGATGAGCCAGGAGGTAAATAATGAGTATAAAAATGGTGAGTTTCATTCGCCAACGTGACCCTTGACA
>DATBXD010000090.1:0-2870 GCA_036514475.1 Nitrososphaerales archaeon | reverse complement strand
TGAGTAGGCATGGTGGGTAACAGAACCCACGTTTTCATACTCATGGACAGCACATGCTCATATGAATACTCTGCGTTACTCCTTGTGTTAACACGGGTTATCCATCCGTCACCCGTCCAGTCTCACACAAGTTCCACAGTCTTCATGCCCTCACATTTAGATAATGGAATGTTAATCAAGTATTTAAACTTTCATGGACAGATTAGGATATTCTTTAATCGTAATTAACAAAGCGTTCTTTAACGCCCCATTTCATACTTTGCTCTTCATATGGATATGGAGTTCCTTCTTGCTCAAATATTGGAACATGTATTTGTTTAACGCTTTCTAAATTGCTTCGGTCAATAAATAAGAAGTCTCCGACTTTTAGGCTTTTAGTCATATTAGCAATTTTCTTTCCAGTTATCTTAGCAAATTTACTAAGTTCATTTCCACCGCTAAGATTTCCAACTAAGAAGTATGCACAGCGTTCAATAACTCCAGTAGCTACATCGTTGAATCGTTGACTTATACCCATGATAACCATTGCATAATTGGAGCTTTCACTGAATATAGTTAAAGCTGTTTCTCCCTCTTTACTTCTTAAAGCATAGCTTCCAAACACATTCTGCATTTCATCTATGATATAGAAATTGTAATAGGGATTAACTCCATTATGTTGCATTTTAAGTGTGCGTTTATGACCAAAATCTCGGAGTAAAACTTCCATTATACAATCTCTCTTAAGTGAAGCTGTAGTGAATGGAATATCCACAATCAAGTCTTGAATTGAATCAGGTACATCCCTAATTTTTGTTCTGTCAAGATATGGAATACTATCAAATTTGTATCGGAAGTTAAGTGTAGGGTCGAAAGCTGTCATTTTTATTCCGTTATCTTTATGTTCAGGTCGTCTACGTATCGCCTTCATTAAATGAAGCATAAGGTTGGATTTGCCACTTTGGTTAATGCCAACAACCATGAACCTACTTGTAACCTTTATTTTCTCGATAATTTCATCTAACATTGATTCAGTTGTTTTCTGTTCTTCAGTTTTAATCGGCTCTTCAGTAGATGGAACAATATTTATGTTTTGACTTTCGTTAACTTCCATTATAGACACCTGAAAACCTGAAAAAACTTAGAGCCATAAGAGAATTACAGAGGCTATCGACATTATACTATTTATTAGATTCTGAATTCTGAATCCCCTCATAGTTCCCTCAGTTTGTTTTACTGTATCACTCTTTATTTTCTCTCCAATATCCTCTTTTCTGCTAAGGTCTCCTATGCAATTACCACAAATATTATATTCACCTTCATGTGTATTTCCACAACGAAAACATTTCTTACTCATCTTAAACACCTGATAGAATAGTAATAGCATCGTGGTATATAAACGTTTATGGATGTTTTAGTATCCCTAACTTCACCTTACAATCATAGCAAACTATATCTTCTCTTTCCGAAGGAATATCCCTTAATGGAATATCTATCGCTATTCTACAGTTAACGCAAACAGGTTTAGTTGATTTATTTTCAAGTTTTCTATCTTCTTCACTATCTGCTTTCAGATGGTCAAGAAATATATTTTCAACAACTTCAGCACCATATTTTTCACCAAAGATTCTAATAGCCATAGGTAAACTTTTAAGGTCATGCCTATAATTACGATGTGATTGTCCAGCTATCCGTGAAGGTTCATCCATCCATGCATGAATATCTTCTCCTTTAATTTTATAACGTTTAAGAGAATGTTCAGAATGTTCCTTATTATCTGGGCATTTAGGCATTATTCATTACCACACCTAAGACACACCATCACACTTTAACACCTTATTGAATACCTGATAGAGAAACGAGTATTTAAACTTTTATGGACGCTTTAGGAAAAAATATTTATCTAACGTCCTTAGCTAAATCAATGCGTCCATTGTTTAGGGAACGTTAGCGGATATATAGTGCAACGGTCATACCGCAAGCAAGGAACGCTAAATCGGATTCATATCATTCCGTCACGAAATAATATAATAACTACCTTATATATAAATATTTCTATTATTATCTCTCTTTATTCTCAAATCGTTTTATCCAGTTACAGTTAGCACAGAGCAATTGATAATCTTCGGGATGAATCTTTACTCTCTTACACATTCTATAAATACCTATTTCTCTCCGCTCTTTACATCCTTTACCTTTTATATGGTCTATATTGAGAACACGTTTATTAAATTCATTACACTTATTACATTTTTCCCCAAGAATTTCTATAGCTTCATTTCTAATTCTATGATAACATTTATTTTTATTAGATATATTTTCGTTATAATTATTTTCATTATATTTCTTTATCATATTGCAATTAGCACACAATAACTGATAATCTTTAGAACCAGTTAATAATTCTTTATAAATTCTATATAAAAGGTCGTGTGAAATTTTCCTAAGTTTACTTCCGCCACCGTTAACGTGGTCAATATGTAAAGCTCTTAAATCATTGAATCCGCATTGAATACATTTATTGCCTAAAATATTATAAATTTCCTTTTTATTTTCATAATATCTTTTAATTTTACTTTTTCTTGCAATTTCATTACAATGTTCTTTATGATTTCCATAATATTCTTTATTATATTGATATGAATTCGTTACCGTTCCCTTTCAATCCTTGTCCCGTCACAAGATATGTTATATCAATCAACTATTTAAATGTTTCTCCATGAATTTAGCAAATTTCTGATATATAAAGGTTTCTGTTTTAAAAAATAAGGTACACTCATAAAAGCCTACATAAGAGCCGATTTTGGCTAAAAATATTTAAAGCCTTTTCTTTTTCCTTTTTCCGAACATTTCATCTATTGTTTCACGGAGCAAATCAATGCACATTTTAT
>DATBXD010000089.1:0-2679 GCA_036514475.1 Nitrososphaerales archaeon | reverse complement strand
TGCTGGAGTAGCTGCCATTCTAACTAGAAGAGAAGGCATTTCATTTTTCCCTAAAATCTGCCAACCTTCGTCACATAGATATTTAGTGAAGTTAGAAATTGTATTGACGTTGGCAACATTCCCGCCAGAAAACAAAGTTTTGAAGTCTCCAACAAGATTTCCAGTGTCTTTTACTAAAAAGAAACCCCAGGCATCTTTAATGTTCCAAACTACAGCAAAAGCATCTTTCGCTTGATTAGCGAACACATAAGCATCAGGACGACCAGCAACCGCCCTTTGAATTCCCCACACTGTAGAACCTAATTGCAATGCCATTACTTGACCATCAACAATGTTCAGTGAACTTACAGGAGCGCAAGCAGAAAGCAAACTTAGAATAATTAGAATTGATAAAACAGTAGAAGTTGATCGTTGCATTTTATATCTCCTCATCATTTTTTGTATCTTCTGATCCATATAACACAATAGTAAATGCACCATTTATTCTATGTGTTTGTGTAACTTTATAAACATACATCTTATCGTCTTTCAGAAAACTCCATCTTAGCCAATACTCAATGGCTCTATTCATCATTTCTGAATTAAGTTTTAGAACGTTTCTTCCTTTCATTTTTATTTCCTCTTTAAAAATAACACTGTGTTATTAAGCTTGGTGTTACTGGCATCCAGTCTTGCATATCTCTCTCACAGGATAGAATATTTAATTTTAAGGTTCTCAGTATGCCAGTAACACCGCTTCTTCTCTTGCTAGTACGTCTCGAATGAGAATTGTCACCTAGCAGAACCCCTGGATGGGATTGAACCATCGACTTTTCACTTAGAAGGTGAATACTCTCTCCGACTGAGTTACAGGGGTAAATTGACATTATTATTCTTCAAAACCAATCCAAACGTGATTTTTTAGGATTATTTTTGATGTTTTTACTATAAAGCCATCAATTTTCGGCATTATTTTTGCCGTTTCTGGATGAAAATAGAGAGTATTTGCATCAATTCCTAATCTCTTTTTATGATTTTCAGCAAAACTTTGAAGCACTATTTTCTTTTGATAATCTTGAAGTTTATTGAACTCTATTAGCCTAAACATCAATCCACTATCCAATTCATGCCCCAATCCCAAATTAGTTGCTCTAAGTAAAGCATAATCTTTACCGGTCTGGTAAGAAAACGTATCAGACATGCTACAAGTTGACGTTCCTACCAGCATCCAACCATCCCCAACTAAACAACAAATTACTGATCCGCCCTTGGAATATGGTTTAGCAGTTAATAGTTCTATAAATCCATCTCCCCTACGGTAAGTATAAAGCAAAGCGGGATGAGGCCTGCCTTTTTTATTTTGTCTGACAAATTCAAAATCTGGAACTCGTTGATATTCAAATGCAACATACATATTTTTCCTGCCTTTTCTCTAATCCTGAATATAGTTTATCAGGACAACCTAAAAAGTCAATAGAAAATCGAATTCTCTAATCTAATCTTAATCTTTTTCCGCCATTTTGTGATATTATATGGTCAATCTAATCCTATAAACTATAATAGCATATATTAAGTACTTAAGTGAGGTAATATGTCAATTTCACATCGTCAGAATAGATTGTTAGAAAGATCAGATAAAGAGTATTTTGAACTCTGGAAAGAATTAGGTACTTTAAGTAAAGTATCTAAACACTTACAAAATGCTGGTGAAATCAATCCTAAACTTAAACAACCTTTCTCAGAGATGACTATCAGAATAGCAGCTTATAGATATGTTGTTGAATTCCCTGAAGAAGCTAAACCAACTTTTGATGGGGAATATGGTAGAGAACTTACACAAAAAGAGTGGGAAGAATATCTTGTAAAAACTGCTATGTCAGTATATGATACCAGTCCAGGAAAACTTAAAAGTTGGATCGAGAGAAAGGGAATGCAAAAATATGACTATATCTATTCCAAACGATTTCCAAACGGAGTTATGGTCTGAGGATGAAATTGAAATATTCAAACAGTTTAGGTTTCGCTGTATAAACTGTGATGATAAAGCCATAGTTTTACATGAATTGATACCAAAATCTAAACTAAAAGACTGGAAACGTGAAGGAAATAGAATTCCATTATGTCTTAATTGCCACGAATGGGTGCATAAGTTTGGAACTAGACATTCTTACAAACTACTTGTGAAACAGAGGGATTTAAGGTTGATATTACATGCCACTAACGGATGAAATTACAGAGTTAGATAGATCACATTTTACTAGGGAATATCAAGAAGATGTGTTTATGGTTTGGTATAGAGCAGGTAAAGTAAGCGCACATGCTTTACTTGGCATAATTCCTGTTGATATTGACGGAAGAAAGCCAACTAGAACAGCTCTCAAAAGGTGGATACAGGATTTTCAAATTAGGGCTGAACCTCTTGATGACATAGTAAAAGCCGAGATGAGCAATCTTCTAGTCAAAGAGAAGATTGAAATGCTTAATCGTCATGCAAAGGTAGCAGTAGAATTGCAGGAAAAGGCTTTAGATTATTTGCGTAATGTGAAAGATGCTGATTTGGGTTCATCTTCTGCCGTTCGTATGCTGGTAGAGGGAATACGTATTGAGAGGATAAGTCGTGGAGTACCACAAATTCTTGAAAAGATGGCACAAATGTCTGATGATGATCTGCTGAGAGAAGCAGAGAAATTATTACTTAGA
>DATBXD010000088.1:0-2079 GCA_036514475.1 Nitrososphaerales archaeon | reverse complement strand
ATTAGAGCCTGGGCATGGTTGGCCAATAGCTACGATGTATTCAACCAGACTGCCAAGACCGCTGCTAAGAGGGCTTGTTAGCTCTTGGGTAATATCGGTATTTCACATGATATCTTCAATAGCCATAATAGTCCCATTTGTATTCTTGAAATTATATCTCAATTATACCTTGCCCTATGTAAATTATATTGCTGGCATCGCGCTGATAATTATATCGCTCAAGTTACTAACAGAAAAAACGGGTGGAGAGGCTAAAGACCAACATGGACACATTCATGAAGATTTTCAAGGAGTGCATGAACATGAGCATGCCCATGAGGATAAGCTAAAACATTCCCATAAGCACAAACACGCTAAACGCATATTCCTAACGCTTTCAAGCATCGCCATATTCGCTTTGATACTGGGCTTTGCACATGAGGAGGAATTTGTTCTATTGTCTTTAGCCGTCGCAGGAATAGACCCTCTACTACTGATGATTACTTATTCTTTTGCAGTTATGGCAAGCTTGATTGGAGTAACTCTTATCGCTATTCAAGCGTACAAAGCGTTCGAAGCAAGAATAAAAAAGTATGAACATCTTGTTCCAAAGGTTAGCGGACTAGTTCTCTTAGTAATGGGAATGAGTTTTATTCTAGGATTACGTTAATATTACACCAATGTCTATCCACTTCAATCCTAATTCCGCAAAAAGTGTATATCTCATCATAAACAAAAAACCACTTTTCCCTGCGCTCAAACTCATTCTTAGATATCACCATGAATCCTTCAAATATATCTCTAAACATCTGGAATACTAATGAGTTCATTAGAATAATATAGCAAACAAGTTGGATATCTGCTCAGAGGACTTAGCTAACCGGGACAAAAGAATCTCGTGAATGCGCCCTTCATCTAGGTTTGTATCTCAATAGAGCGGCAAAGCCACCCAGAGCTGTGAGCTTTGCTTTCTCTTCCGACACTGTATATATTACCTCAACACTTGCGTCTGTCTGTGAAGCTGCATCCTCCAAGACATCTATTATATCCTTCTCATCCACCTTGTATTCAGCCGAGTTGCACTTCTCGCATGGACGCGACATCATTTCCTGCACAGTTTGAACTTTCTTCATCTTATCTACTAATTTCGTCTTTGATAGGGCACATCTTTTGCACGTTACAATAATTTCAATCATATCAGAATTATCTATCACTAGTGCGACTTCCGCTTCACCGTTCTTAAGTGAGCTTAAAACTAAATCTAGCCCAGCAATTGCCAAACCGTCTTGCTTGCCAATAGATGCCAGAAGGCTCTGCACGGTCCTCTTCTGCTCTGGTGCACACATATTCTTCAGTGCGTCAGATGATTTGCTAAGCATATCTTTCACCGCTTCTCTGCCTGCGGATTGCGTATCCACTATGCTAAGAAGCATATTCTTTAGATCATAATGAAGGTAATCACCTTTTAAGAAATCCTCTTTCGTCGAACCCGGTCCTCCAACTATCAACGCGCCAACTTTATGATTCTCGAGAAATGCCTTTGTTGCATGCTCCGCAACCCTGTGGAAAAAGTAGGTAAGTTCCATGTCGCGTCCTCTTTCATACCTCCTTTGGCTTGAACCGCCTTTTCCCGACTTTCCATGAATACCCGACGTGATATATTCTATTAAATCGAAGCGTTCACCGTTGAGTATCCCAAAACTAGCTTCCTTTGAATCTAGGGCGAGAAGCCCCACAACTCCTGGGGCTCTTAGCATTTCTCTTAGCGGCTCTAAATGGAAATGGTCGTCAACCTCCAAAAGATAGGCGGTAATCGGCTCTGGTGGAACGATCTCTTCGACGTTTAAACCTTCGCTTTCCGAACCTTTTGCAACGAAAGTTCCAGCAAATATCGCCAGTCCATTCTCTGAAATTTCCTTCTGCATCTTTAGATGCTGTATTACATTCTTTAGGGCGACTGGCTCTGTAGAAATCCTCTTCTCAGGGATTTGATGTGACCTATGTTTTATGTTAAGATGGTGTGATTTTTTTCTTCGTTGGGATTATCTACGTTTCCTCCTCATCATCCCTCTTGATTGTTGTTGAGACAAACCAAGATGG
>DATBXD010000087.1:0-13875 GCA_036514475.1 Nitrososphaerales archaeon | reverse complement strand
TGGATAGCTTTAGCGGTTACTGTTGGGCTTTCAGTAAAACTTGCTGCGTTTGGTCTTCATATTTGGCTTCCACATGCCCACGCAGAGGCACCAACTCCAATATCTGCACTTCTTTCACCAGCTATGATAGGAATAGGAGCTTATGCACTTGTAAGAATACTTATCTTTCTTCTACCTTCAGCATATAAAGAAATTTCATTAGCATTAAGTGTTTGGGGCCTTATAACAATGATTTATGGTGGATGGATGGCTTTAAACCAAGATGACATTAAACGTCTCCTTGCATATTCTAGTATAAGCCAAATGGGTTACATAATTTTTGGATTATCTTCAGCTTACTATATTGGTGTATCTGGTGCAATATTCCAATATGTAAGTCATGGGATGGGAAAAGCAATACTTTTCATGGCTGTAGGGTCAGTGATTCTTCAGACACATGGAATAAGAAGTATTAGCAAACTAGGAGGATTAGCCAGTAGACTCCCAATTACTGCTACAGCAGCATTGATTGGTTTCTTAACAATAATTGGGGTACCTCCTATGAGTGGTTTTCAATCAGAGTGGATGATATTTTACGGCTCATTTGCAGGTGCAATCACAATTGAATCAACTTTAAAAATAATAATCTCAGCTGCAGCTTTGATATCTACTCCTTTAACGGCTGGTTATACACTACTTGCTATGAAGAAAATATTTTATGGTAGAACCCCTGAACACCTTCAGGATGTAAGAGAAGCATCCAAAACTATTACAATACCTCTACTATTCTTAGCATTCCTAACAATACTTCTTGGAATATATCCAGATTTGATTAATGAAAGAATAATACATTTTATGGAAAATATTTTGGATAGTTGAGTTTAATAGATTGATTCAATTATTAGAAACAATTCCTTGGCTTGTCTGGTTAGTTCCAATAATTGGAGCATTACTAACTCCTATCTTAGCTTCTATTAATCATAAAATAAGAGATTATGGAGCTTGTCTATTTACTCTAGTATCAGCAATTCTAGCTAGTCTTCTTCTACCTGCAGCTCTAAAAGGGGAAACAATACACAATCAAATACCATGGATAACAGCTTTAAACATCAAAGCTGGTGTACTAGCAGATCCCCTAAGTGTAATTATGGCAAACGTAGTAGCGTGGCTAAGTTTCCTAATTATGATTTACAGTTTAGGTTACATGCATGGTGAACATAATCTAACCCGATTCTGGTTCTTCATGAATTTCTTCATTGGAAATATGTTACTAATAGTGCTTTCAGATAATTTTCTACAATTATTCTTTGGATGGGAAGGTGTAGGCCTTTGTTCTTATGCCCTTATAGGATTCTGGCATAATGATGAAATTAAGAATTATGTTGGAACTCCTGGCCAAACAACTTGGGGGTTATCTCAAGCATATTCGCCAAGTCAAGCTGGTATGAAAGCATTTATTATGACCAAGATTGGCGATGTAAGTTTTCTAATCGGACTTCTAATCCTTTACTATTATGCTGGTACTTTTGATTTCATAGAACTTGGTGAAAAGACTGGTTGGGGTAAAGAAATTGCATCTATTGGGCTATTTGTGCCTGTGGCAGTTCTTATTTTTGGAGGAGCAATTGGTAAATCAGCACAATTTCCACTTCATGAGTGGCTTCCTGACGCTATGGCAGGTCCAACAGCAGTTTCTGCACTTATACATGCTGCAACGATGGTTAAAGCTGGAGTTTTTCTTGTTGCAAGAGTAGGGCCTATATTTTATAATGCTGCTGCAACTGCTGAACAAATATCTCCATTATTCATAACAATAGCTTCAATAGGAATTCTTACCGCTTTTCTAGCAGCTACTCAAGCTGCCGTTGCTAAAGAAGTTAAGAAAGTATTAGCTTACTCAACTGTTTCTCAAATAGGATTTATGATGCTTGGATTGGGTGCAGCTGGTCTGTCAGAAGACTTCACTTCCGGATATACTGCAAGTTTCTTTCATCTGATTAGTCATGCAATATTCAAAGCATCACTTTTCATGTGCGCGGGCGCATTAATTCATTCAACAGGAACCAAGTATCTAAATGAAATGGGTGGATTAAAAAAGTACATGAAGTATACTTTCATTTCTATGTTTATAGTTTCGGCTTCATTAGCCGGAGTACCTTTTCTAAGCGGGTTCTGGAGCAAAGACGCAATACTATCTGCGACGTTACAAATGGAATCTTCGTTGGCAACTCCTTTCTTCATCTTAGCCGTGATAACTGCTTTAATTACAGCATTCTATTCATTTAGAATGATTGGTTTAGTATTTTTTGGTAATAAGAGTGAACATCTGGAAAAACGTGAAAAGCAAGGACACAGTATTCATGAATCATCTAAAGTGATGTTAATTCCATATTCAATTCTCGCAGCAGTTACTATTCTTATTGGTTTAGTCGGATTATTATTTGAAGAATCCCTACATAGTGTTCTTAGTATTAATCTTGAGGAAAAGTTTGTAAATATACACATTGTTGAAGAAGCTAGTGGAATTAATTCTATAGCTTTACTGGGCTCGCTAACAGCTGTAGGAGTAGGTGGATTAGTAGCATATTATTACTACATAAGTAGAAAAGGAGATACTAATGTGATACTAAAGAATAAGTTAATAGGAGGTTTATGCAGATTCTTTGAAAACAGATGGTATATTAATGCTATATATTATAAGATTTTTGTAAATTCAACCTTAGTTCTTAGCAAAAGTGTATTCAGAACACTTGAACTTGGCATAATAGATAAGATAAGTATGTCAATAGCAAGTGGGTCAATTGCTTTTTCAAACTTAGGAAGAAAATTTGATAGTAACATTATAGATGGTGTATCTAATGGTATTTCAAATATTAGTCAAAATCTATCAGCGGTATTTAGAAAGATTCAAACAGGGATTACTGAAGAATACGTATTCATGTATATAGCTGGGATAATAGTTCTAGCACTTCTATTCTTCTATATGCTAATAATGGGAATAGGTGTTTAGTTGATACCAATACTTTCAATAATGATTTTTGTACCTATAATTGCAGCGATACTTGTCTATTTCATAGGACGATACAGCATTAAAGGAGCAAGAATATTTGCATTAATTGTTTCTACAATTATTTTACTTTTTGCATTATACTCATATGCAAGAGTACTAGAAAGTGGTGCAGGACAAGATATTTTATTCGAAGAAGGACCATGGGATTGGATTCCAACATTCAGTGGAGTAGATTATCATTTAGGAATTGATGGACTAAGTGCACCACTGATACTAGTATCTGCGTTCCTAACAGTTCTAGTTGTTCTCGGATCTTGGGAACTTATCCAAACAAGACAAGGCCTGTATTATGCACTCATATTACTTTTTGCAGGAAGTGTAATAGGAGTATTCACATCACTTAACTTATTATTGTTCTATGTATTTTGGGAAATAGTGCTAATACCTATGTTCTTTTTAATAGGAATATGGGGTGGCTCAAGAAGAAAATATGCATCGATGAAATTCCTTCTTTTTACTTACGTTGGAAGTATAATTATGCTTCTTGGGTTCATAATATTATACATTTTCGCAGCGCCCACTTTCGATATAAAGGATTTATCTATCGTTCAGATTCCTTTTTGGGTTCAAACAATTGTATCAATAGCTACTTTCATAGGTTTTGGAGTTAAGCTTCCAGTTGTTCCTTTTCATACATGGCTTCCAGATGCACATGTAGAAGCTCCAGCACCAATTTCAGTATTGTTGGCCGGAGTACTACTAAAAATGGGTGGATACGGCTTCATAAGAGTTAATGTTACTTTGCTTCCGGAAGCGTCTGCTGAATATGGATGGATCTTCATCATTATTGGCATATTTACAATGTTTTATGGCGCGTTAGTAGCATTAATTCAGAAAGACTTGAAACGAATGATAGCTTTAACCAGCATTAATCATATGGGATTTGTGTTATTGGGCATATTTACCCTGAATCTTTATGGAATTTCTGGTGCCATATTTCAAATGTTTAATCACGCAGTTGCGATTGGACTTCTATTCATGTTATCTGGATATATTCACGAACAAACTGGCACACGTGAAATACCACTTCTAAAAGGATTAAAAGATAAAATTCCGAGAACATCAACATTACTTGTCCTAGCATCAATGGCTGGAATGGGTGTACCAATATTTGCAAGTTTCTTAAGTGAATATATGGTAATACTAGGTGCCATATATTATGATATTAGACTAGCAGTATCAATGTTAATACCAGCAATCACTGTAGGATACTTTCTATGGATGTTAAGAAGAACTGTTATGTCACCCGTAGAAAATAAAGAATCAAACCACCTTCATGATATTAAAACATTTTCATTAATACATTTAACACTTTACCTAATTCCATTAGTAATTCTTTTGATCATGCCGTGGTTAATACTAAACATGACTGACCAATTCGCAGAAAGTCTGATTAGTTTAATAGGTCGATGAGATTATGGATACTCCAATATTACTTATACTAATCCTTGGAAGTACAGCTCTAATTATACCTGCAATTAATTTAATTCTCAAACGTGAAAAGCAAGGAAAAGCAGCTGCTGTTATATCTATCATATCTTTGTCATTATCTCTTTTACTTATAATATATCAATCTGTTTTAACACCACTTGACCTAAAACCTTCATCGAGCCTCTTATTCAGAAACGATCTTATGGGTCTTTTCTTTGCCTTTTCAGTAATAATAGTTTCATTGTTTGTTACAATAGCGTCATTAGATTACATGAAGAATCAACCTAACGAGTCTGTTTATTATTCACTAATTCTCTTTACATCTTTAGGAATGTCTCTACTTGCGTTCTCAGTAGATCTAATCTTGATAGCAGTTTCTTGGGAACTTATGAGCATTCCAACATATATCCTGACCGGATTTAAAAAACAAGATTCAAAATCGAATGAAGCTGCAATAAAATACTTCATAATGGGCTCATTATCAACAGGTGCAATTCTATATGGTATTTCACTTGTTTATGGAATGACGGGAACAACAAATCTGTTTAGAATAGTTGAAGAATCTGGTCGAATAGCAAACGACTTCTATCCAATGGGTATCTTAGCAATGCTTCTATTAGTCGCTGGGTTCGGAATGAAGATGTCAATAGTACCCTTTCATGCATGGATACCTGATACGTATGAAGGTGCACCTACAACTATAAGTGCTCTTCTCTCTGCAGGAACAAAGAAATCTGCCTTCGTAATCGCTATTAGGGTATTTGTAATAGCATTACCTGTACTTCAACTTGATTGGCAGCTAACATTTGCTATACTTTCACTATTATCAATGACATTTGGAAATATAGCTGCACTAACTCAAAAGAAGATTACCAGAATGTTGGCTTATTCAAGTATAGCACAAGCTGGGTATATGCTTATTGGACTTACAGTTGCTCTTAAGAGTGACTTTGGTTTAACGGGTGTTTTATTTCATGTATTTACGCATGCAATAATGCAAACTGGAGCTTTCTTGGTGGCTGCAGTAGTTGCTAAGAACATTGGAAGTGTGGATCTTGATTCATATAAAGGACTTGGATCCAGAATGCCATTTACTTCATTTACTTTTATCTTTATTTTACTTGCACTTGCCGGAGTTCCTCCTCTGAATGGTTTCTGGAGTAAACTTGTGTTGTTTACTGGAGCTATTGATGGAGGCTTTACTTGGTTAGCAATAGCAGGTTTATTGAACAGTGCATTCTCTGTAGGATATTATGCTTGGATAATTAAAAGAATGTATCTTGATGAAGGAGAAATTACTAAGGTGAATGAATCCTCTATATTCAAAGTAGTGCTTATATCAATAACCATTATTATTGTTATTACAGGTATATTTCCAGGTCCAATTTATGAATTTGCAAGATTAGCTGTTGCAAATCTAAATTAGAAAACAGAATTAATTTTGTCTCTCTACTGTGAAGTCGGCAAGCTGTAGTAGATACTTCTTGTATTCAGAATTCTTAAGAAACTCTATATCTTTCTTCGCTCTTTCAGCATAATTCCTCGATGCTTTGTTGAGTCTAATGAGTAAATCTTCTTCAGAAGATTTTTCTTCAAAAGCATTTAAGATTTTTCCATCTTCACCCCAATCTAATATATCATCTTGCAATTGGTATGCTATACCTAGATTTAAACCGTAATTCGAAAAAGCATTAACTTCATTTCTTGCACCACCACCGATCATAGCACCGATTTTCGCAGTTGTCTGGAAAAGTGAAGCCGTTTTTTGAGATATTATGCTGATATATTCGTCCCAGTTTATTCTACAATTCCCGTTGTGTATTTTCATTTCTCTATATTCTCCTTCGCACATTCTTAAGGATGACGAAGAAAGTTCTCTAACAACTAATGGGTCGCTATACCTTGAAGCAATATCTAATATTATTCCAAATACAAAATCAGCGGTAAGTACTGATGTATTGTAACCATATTTTACATGGAATGCAAGTCTATTTCGTCTAGATATTTCTTGATCAATTATGTCATCATGAATTATAGACTCTGTGTGTAGAAACTCTATTGCAACAGCAGCTGGAAGTGGATCTTCATTACCATTACCAATAGATTCATATGCAAGATTAAGAATTAGAGGTCTAATACGTTTTCCTCCATCTATTATGTACATCATTGGTTCATAGAAACATGACCATGAATAATTACTAAGCTCTTTCTTTAAACATTGTTCAATATTATCTGTGTATTTTTTTATATTTTGAATAAGATAGTTGACTGAATTGTTATCTATCGATTTCAATGGTCCATCAGTATTACTAAAACCCATATATAATTATGAACATTTTCTAATTCAATCAGTAAACGAATGAATAAACAATATTATTAAATGCTCCGGGCGGGATTTGAACCCGCGATCACCGACTCGAAAGGCCGGTATGCTTAACCGGGCTACACCACCGGAGCTCAACTAAGCTTAATTTTGATATTATTTTTACGTTATGGATAGAATAAATAATGCCTTTCTATCGTTATCAACCGAAGATAGTCTTATGGCATAATAATTCAGTAATTTACATTCAATAATTACAAAATTAAGTCAATTACAATTATTTAAAAATGAATAGGGTATATATTTATGGTTTTTTGTATCATTATTGGCGGGCCCGTAGCTCAGCTTGGTAGAGATACAAATCGCTGAGAGCGACCGGCTCATAACTTCTTGTGAGAGACCGGTCGGTCATGGGATCGAAGCCCATCGGGCCCACTTATAGTTCTAATCGAAAACAATATACATTAATTAAATAACGGTTACGCGAAGCCGCCGTAGCTCAGCGTGGTAGAGCATATCCCTTTCAATGGGAGCTCATCTGGCTGTTAACCAGTTGGTCGTCGGTTCAAGTCCGACCGGCGGCGCCTTTTATTTTAGTAGAATATTAGCGATATGTTTTAACTATTGAAAATCACTTTTAATCAATTAATACTTGTATTAATGTTCTTAGGAGTTACGCGGTTGGGAGTGTTTCCTCTGCTCCTCGCCTATAAGAGTTGTGTAACGCTTATATGTTTAGACGGTCAACCGCGTAACTCCTAGTTCTAAAAGAATATATAACCAATAATATTACTTATTATTTTAGTTTTTGAAACAAATAATAAACATATGACATTAAGCATAAACATTAATCTTTATTCTAATTAGATGTAAACGTTAAGATATCTTCATCCATGAGAATATGCGTTAATCCAACTTTTTGTCCTCCAAATTTAGCGCTTTTTCCCCAAACTTGAGCATATCTAAAGTTCTCTTTTAAGTTCCTGTGAATTTTACCGCATATATCTGAAACAGTTGAATTATATTTTACTATCATTGGTTCTGCGAAGTCAGGTTCACCACCTTTTGGACGCATATAAATTCTAATGAAGTTAAGTTTTTGATAAATTGCCTCTTTCAATTCAAGTAAATTAATATTTGCATCACTTGATATCGGAATAAAATCATAATCTAATTTAGATTTGAGTCTATTGATGAAACTTTGGTCAACTGTGTCTATTTTATTTAAAACTGTTACAGTATGACAATAAATTCGATTTCCTAATAGAACATCAAGTAATTGTTCATCTGAAATGTCTTCTCTTAAGTCAACTCTTGCACTATTAATGTTATATACATTGAGAATATCCTTAACTAACTCAATAGATATTTTTGTAAGTTTAACATGACTATGAACAGAAATTCCACCTCCATTTGTCTTTTCAATTATTACATTGGGTGGTCTCTCATTGGGGCGTATTCCGATACCTCTGATTTCTTTAACAAGTACTGGAAGAACTTCAGGTTGAGAAACGTCAAGCAAAAACAGTATCATGTCTGCAGACCTAGCTACTGACAAAACCCTTTTTCCTAAGCCTTTTCCTTTTGATGCTCCCTCAATAATGCCTGGTAAATCAAGAATTTGGATTGAAGCCCCTTTATACTTCATAACACCTGGAACAACTGTTAATGTTGTGAATTGATATCCACCAACTTTTGATTTGGATTTAGTCAATTTATTCAATAAAGTAGATTTTCCCACATTAGGTAATCCAATCAAAACAACAGTTGCGTCCATGCTCTTTTTGATATCATATCCAATAGAGCTTCCACTTCCAGTACCTTGTTCTCTACGCTCATCTTGTTCATTTCTTAGCTTTGCTAGCTTTGCCTTAAGAAGACCTACGTGATGTTCAGTTGCTTTGTTAATCTGAGTTTTCTTCATTTCTTCCTCGATGCGTTTAATCTTCTCTGGAATACCCATACCAGAATCCTCTATGATAAAACAGATTTAGTAATTATTAAATCAATTAATTTAGAAATAAAACTATTTAACAATTAGAAATCAATCCGATATATAATTAATATGGCTTGTGGAAAGAAATTCTTAGTAATTAATGTTCAATTCTAGATATTAATGCCAGAAAACCTGATAAAGCTAGTAACACTGATATGAAATAGAAAATTGGTAATATTTGTGTTACAATTGGGGTTGTTGACGTAATAAAAGCAAATATAATTCCTAATATTATGAATAATGCTCCTAATGATCTGATAACAATATTTATTTTTGAGTTTATTGGCTCATTACTCATAAATAAGACCAACTTTTACTAGTTATTAATTCTTTCTAAAAACTCTTTGCTTCATCTAATTTATCGCGAAGATATTTGTCAACAATTGCTGTTAAACCATATTTTGCAAAGGCTTCTAGTTCACTTTTTTTACGTATCTTTAAGAAAACATCAAGTTCTCTTTGCCATAATTCCTTATTATATCTAGGGTCTTTTTTTAACTCATGAATACGTTTAACGTCTTGATCGGTTAAGGGAATGCTAGGTAATTTATACTTCAGAATATCTGTTCCCCATACGCCTATCCATTTAGCAGTTGGAACTGTAAGATCCCGTATGTGTGCTGCATTTGCAGAACCTGCTACAATAACCATTGCAATATGTTCTCCATAGACATCACCATCTGTTAATATGTAAACTGGAAGATTCAACTCTTTGTTAAGTCTTTTCAAAATATATCTTGTTGAACGGGGTGGTTGACCTGCTGTATCAATAATTATTGCATTATATCTTTCATGAACTTTTTCTTCAACAAATCTTGTAAACACACCTCCTTTTTCTACTGCAATTACCATCTCCGCCGAAGTTTCAACGAATTCACATGTACTAAGACTAGGTCCAATTAGATATCCATCTGGGTGAGATGCAAGATTTAGTCTCTTGCCTTCATATCCCTTAACTGTATACTCTATAGTCAAATCTCCAAATACAGCTGATCTTTCCTCAGGATAAATAGAAAAATCTTCACGAGCTCTAGAAAAAGCAGCTTCTAAATCAGTTATTATATCATCGGATTCAGGTTGGTCTTTAAAATCAATATTGTAAGCTTGAGCTGAATAGTATACATCTCTTAATGTACTTGTTTTACCTTGTTTTAGAAGTTTGTTAACAAAGAATGCAAGCCAGACCAGTTGAGTAAAAGGTCTAATATGTTTAATATTCTGAGAAGAACGCTTAACTTTGGATAAACCTAGTATGTATTGCTCTAATTCTTCGTCATAGACAAGATTCTTTACAGATCTACTTGGGATAACTATTTCTGGAAATATTCCATTATCCATATTTTCATACATAGAAGTGCCAAGATCCTTGAGGATCTTCTTGAGTTCCTCTTTTCTTGCACTACTTGAAATCTTCGATTGTTGTTTGTTTTGCAGATTTATTCACTCCATCTTTTTCATAATCTAAGACGTTTTCAGATAATATAACTTTCTTATCATCAGTGACTATTTTGGGCTCATCTTCTTTTTCATCAATTATTTTATTTTCATCTTTATCTTCACTCTTATCAAGTAAAGATTTGTATTTAGGAAGTTTCTTAACATCAGATAGCTCTGTTACAAAAGTTGCAATCATTGGAAGATACTTGTTATAAATTCCAATCTTCCTCTGAACCATCGCCATAGAACCTTTCCGAGAAAGATAGGTCTGAAGTTGCCTTAACACCTCTCTCAAAGCGTTCTTTAATTCACGTTCAATCTCAGGTCTATCTGCTAGGTATTCTTTACCAACAGTTTTGTAGGGAACCTTAGTTGAGCAAACATGTGTTATTAATGCAACTGGTGCATCTGTCCCAACGTTATAATGTCTCCAATCAATATCTTCATTAATTATCTTCCAAGAAATATCATTACCCTCATCATAAAGTAAAGGTATTCTATTTGCAAATCTGAATAATGTTAAACGTGGCGGAAGAATCTTCCCCCCGTAGGCGACTCCTACTTCAACAATAAATGGAAAACCCGAATATGCTGAAGGAGGTCTAATTGAAGTAGCTATAAATTCAGGTTTTAATTCTTTTAGAATACCAGCCTCAAGTATTTCCTTATTTATTGGTGAAAGACAACTTGCATCTGGTTTAAGAAAACCCTCGTATCTATGCAAGGCATCAACAAATGAAACAATTTGTTGGTTGGTCAGCGCCTTTGGATTCAAAGCTTCTTTAAAACCAGAAAATTCAAGAAATCTCCTCGCAATATTTTCACCAACTCTGTGAAAATTCTTATACATGAATTTACTCAAAGTTTCTTCACTTGTGTCCTGAAGTAATCTACGTAAAGCTTCAACATCAATACCATATGGATGAGGTAAAGTTTCTATTGGAGGCGTTGTCATCAGTTTTGTAACTCTCTCATAATACCAAATTCTTCCAATAGCGTCAAGGTAAACAATATTGGCATAAGGTGTAACAACTGCGGTTTGCTTAAAATATTCTTGAAGCTTTGAAGAAGCGCGATAGAAATCACCTTGTAAGGCGATTTCAACAGATGTTCCAGTTATTCCTTCAGTAGGAATAGATTCTTTGCTTAATATTATTGGAACATTCTCTCTAATATCAATCATCATTTCAAACTTGTATGCTTTTCCATCATTAGTTGAGCTAATCACCTTAACTGGCTTATTAGTAGTAATTTGTCCATATAGAATAGACATTGTACCACCCATTCCAAACATTCCCCTTGCTTGTCTAAGTCTAAATTTACTTCCAAAAAAAACTCTACCAAATGCATTAGGTAAATATTTTGGATCTACACCGGGACCGTTATCTTGAACTTTTAAAATATATGACTTAGGGTCTGGCTGTTTTTCATCCTTATCTAACGGAGTTATTCTAATAAATATCTCCGGAAGAACACCTATAAGTTCACATGCATCAAGGGAATTTTCTACTAGCTCTCTAGTAGCAGAATATAATGCTCTAGTTGGATTACTAAAACCAGCAAGATCTCTGTTTCTATAAAAGAACTCACTAGGTGATATCTCTGCAAATGACACCGATTTCTTCATCATATTAATCCTCCCAAAGTTTCATCTTGTTAAGCTTAGCTTGTGTCCTAGAATTTTGAAGATTCTTGTAAACAGTTCGATGAACGCTACCAGAAGCAAGTTTTATCACGGCATCTAATACGGCCTTAACTTCATAATCAATTCCAACAATTGCTACAGTGTGACCATAAACTGATAATTTACATCCACTAATCTCTTCAATGTTTCTCCTTGATTTACCATTAAACCCAATTATCCTACCCTTAATTCTAGTTAAAGCGTTAGTTGATTTACCTACATAATTCCTTAAATCTATAAACTCAAGTATTACATTATCATCCAAGAGTCTAAAGGCTTTTTCCGGTGAAAATCCTTTTCCAATAGCATTGATTATGTTTATTGCTTTGAAAGGTTCACTTTCATCAATACTTTTCATCAATCTAATTACAACCTCTCCATTCTCACTATCTACAGAAATATTAACAGAACATTTATTTTCAATTTCTTTTTTTACAATTCCATTTCTACCAATTATAACACCAATTCTATCTTTTGGTAATCGCACTAAATGTTCAAAACTCATCTTTTCACCATTTTTAATGATTCCTCTATGGAAAATGTATCAATCTGTCGTTTACTGAAGAAATGGTTAATATTAGTTATGTCTCTTATCAAAAAGTCTTCTGCATTAGGGTGCATTATATCAACCGCTGAACCAAAATCGAATATAATCAAATTATCCATATGTTTAAACACATTATACTCTGATAGGTCAGAATGAACTAAATGTGCGTTGCGATAAAGATCATGAATTATCGAAAGTAATTCTAAGTAATCTTTTTCGGTAACATCAACATCACCAAGTATTGGTGCAGATATTCCTTCTTTACCAATAAATTCCATCACTAAAACATTGTTCTTAACAGCGAATGGTTTGGGACAAGGTATATTATTGCAGATCGCTTTTTTCAAGTTACTATATTCCTTTTTTGCCCAAAGTTGAACAAGATTTCTAATACCTTTTCTAATTCGCTTGAATCTCGGATCTCCGATAATATATGGTAAACGTTTTCTAAATTCAACATTATCTGTCAAATATATCTTAACTGCAACATCAGTACCATCTGCCCTGACCCCCCAGTATATTCTAGCTTCCTTTCCAGCCTTTACAACGCCATTTAAATATTTGAATAATTTGGAAGTCATTAGTTCATTCAGTGTCATAAGAGTTGGTTTGTCAAAAACCTCTTCTCTAATATCATAATCTTCTGATCGTTTTCTGAGTATGCGGTTTTCATCTCTATTATGTTCAAATCGCTTTAATGCTTTTTCTACAATATAATTATCAATATCACCATTATCGCTCATATTACTTCAAATCATTATTTTTCATATTTGTCATATAATATTATTATTAAATAATGTATCTTGGATTTTTCACAGATTGAACTTGTATATCATTAGAAATGATATTGACTTTACTTTCTTTACTGCCATACTGTTAGCTAAACCATCTTGTATGACTTTTTCAACTATTCTATTTCCTACTAGATTAACTATCTGACATTTTCTAACTAAGTTGAGAGATTCATCTAAGTTTAATCGTTCGTTTCCAAAATATTCTTTTGAAATGTGAATATCTATTCCAATATTGAATCTAACATTTTTCCCTATGATCTCTTCGTCACAAATACTAACCATTGATATTTTATCATAAGATACTAACCTAACAATAAATTCTTTCTTGTTCATTTATATGCTTAACATAAACTTTATAATTTAACTATTGTTATTAAAATAATGTTTTCAATATTTTATAAATTAATTTCTGGTTTTATTTTTTAAATCATTACTGAGTAGTAATTATATAATTACGGTCATTATTATTCACGATCAGTAGATGGGAATGTGCTTAGATGGGATTGTGTTCTCACCTGCCTCATCACATGTTCTTGGTTATTTTCATCCTTTGCTAATCGATTTGATGATGGTTCTGCCAAAGACTGCCTTTAGCACTTGAACTGTGATGATTG
>DATBXD010000086.1:0-7018 GCA_036514475.1 Nitrososphaerales archaeon | reverse complement strand
TATTTCGTCTTCTTTTTTTTGCTGAGCCTTTCCCTTAAGTATGACCTTTAAATTCAAGCCGATATATTTCAAATAATAGGCATCCAAGAGATTGGTTTTTGGTGCTACTTTCACAACTTTAGAATAGACATCTGCAAGACGCCCAAGAAAGGCATTTTCTAGCTTATTCGCAGTAAAAGATGGTTGAACTCTTGAAACCGTATCTACATAATTCGTACCCCTAAGTTTAATGACTAGATCATCTAAATTCTTTGATTCTGCTAGCCCTTCAAGAATTTGAAATGAAAGTAAATTGCCTTTTATAACATATGACTTTACCATGCTAAAGGTGTCGTCAGCAAAGCGGTTTTGAGACCGCAGTCTAATCACCCATTACCCTCTTACAGACTAAGTTTACTGCCTCATCGAATCGTTCTTCTATTTTCTTTTTAGTAAAATCCTTGGTAGCATCTTCGCTTTTTACCATTATCTTACCTGCTTCGACTTCAGCATGCGATTTAGTTTGTTCGAGAAAGATACGTGTTTCTTCGTCTGATTCGGTCAATATTTTTGTTTGAATTAGTTCCACTTGTTCCGAAGCTATTTCACGCATCTGATGTTTTCTCTGTTCTACACTTGCTTTGATATCATCTAAGTTACTCTCAACCCGGTGCAAGATACTTAATACTTTCTTTATCTCTGATCCAGAGTGTTCAGACAATAACTCTCACATTACCTTTAAGATAGATATAATTAAAGCATTGTGCAAGTTCAGGAAAGCTTCATAATAGCTTGAGCAAGATCCCCATTACTATCCTCAAGAGCTGCTTGAGCGCGTTCTTTTGTAACTCCTGCTTGCTGCGAAACTAGAAGAATATCTTCCTCTGAAAATTTAGGAGATTCAATATCAACTTCTTCAACATCACTACCCATCACTTGGAAAACTTTGGTTCCTTTAGCATTGATTTCAGAAACTGCCGCATTTCTTATTATTAGATTCTTTTTTGAAGTACGTATTATCACTTCCTTAACATCAGCTATTTCATTCATCTCTACACCCATGCGTTCAAGCATTCTCTTAGTATTTCTTCCACCTAAATCCAAATTAATTCACTTTTATTCTAACAACTGTCTAAAAAATCAAATCCTTAAGCATTTATCTTTTTCCATAATATCGATGAAATGAAAAGAATCTCTGACCTTTACGGCAACACCCCGTTTGAAAACTAACATCATTTTGGATGAAATCTTCGCTCTACCTACTGCAATGATTTCGCCTTTAAAGTTTAGGATTACCACCTCTGAACCTCTTCGAATATTATCACCACATTTGATAATATGTTTTGAAAAAACTGACAGCCCTAGAGCTATAAAATCTTCTACACCATTCCTAACAGTGATACAATTTCCCTTGAATCTATTTCTTTTTTTAAGAATACTAGCAAAATGCAATGTTATTGCGATGCTACCATCTGAACGCATTGAAGCTAACAGTTCATCATTATGATAAATTGATTTAATTTTTCCAGTACGTTTCGAAAAAGTAAATCTAAGATTATCAACAGGTAGTGATCCACTAACACCTTTACCAAAGATATAATCAATTGTCATAAAGAGTTTCTCTATATGGTTCATTCTAGCGAATAGCTAGTTAATAGAAAAGATATTAAGGTTACAATATTTACCTGCGATAGAGCTTAATTGGCTGAAATATGTGAAATATGTGGTAATTCTATCAGAGGATTAGTAAACACAGTTCAAGTCGATAACGGTCTTTTACGGGTTTGTACGCCCTGTTCTAAACTAGGCAAATTAGTTAAAATGCCAAAAGACCCGCAACCACCACAGCCAATCAATTCAAGTTTAAAAACCGCTACAAAGTCGGATTCACCTAGTTTTGAGAAGCTTTATAATGAGCCTGAACTTGATCTTCATGAAGAATTCTACAAAATAATACGAAACGCAAGAGAGAAGATGGGATTATCTCAAGAAGAATTCGGAAGAAAAATAAACGAGAAACTCTCAGTAATAAAACACATTGAGACTGGAAAACTAAAGCCAGACGTTATGCTCACAAGGAAACTAGAACGAACTTTAAAAATAAAAATAATGGTCCCAGTAGAAGAATAAAGGAGTTTTGGACAAATACTGCAACATAGATCATCTATTCTAGTCACCTATCCTGATAGGTTCATGATAGAAGAAGCTACAGGACTTGCAGAAACAGCTGGATATAAAATACTTAAGGTATTTTCTCAGAAATATCTCTCAAGATCAAAATATGGAGTGGGATCAGGTAAAGCTGAAGAATTGAAACAATCTTTGGATGAACTAAATGGCGATTCAATAATATTTGATGAGCATCTCAGTACTGTTCAAATGTACAATTTAGCAGCTTTAACCAAAAGAGAAGTTATCGACAGAGAAAGACTAATATTAGAAATCTTCTCAAGAAGAGCAACTACAACGGAAGCAAAAACCCAGATTCAATTAGCAGAACTCAAATATGAAATACCTAGAGCAAAGGAGAAAGTTAGGTTAGCCAAAGTAGGAGAACAGCCAGGTTTCTTTGGTTTAGGAAAATACGATGCTGATATATATGATATGGAATTAAAAAGAAGAATTTCTTCCACAAAAGATAAATTAAAGAAAATAAGAATAAGAAAAGAGCTTTACAGAATCCAAAGACAAAGATTTAGCATTCCAACAATTTCATTATCAGGATACACCGGAGCAGGTAAAACAACAATATTCAATCTCCTTACCGGAGAATCCAAAAAGGTGGAAAACACGCCTTTCACCACCTTATCGACTTCAACAAGGTCTTTTGCAATAGATAATTCAAAAGTACTTCTATCGGATACTGTTGGATTTATCAGTCGACTTCCAACATACTTGATTGAATCATTTAAATCCACATTAGAGGAGGTAAAGTATGCTAACTTAATTCTTTTACTTATAGACGCATCACAACCTATTGAAGGATTTAAAATCAAATACAATAGTTGTATCGAAACATTAATGGAACTAAACGTCTCGCCCGAAAAAGTTCTATTAGTTTTGAATAAAACAGATCTAATTAGTGAGGATGAAATATCACTTCTAGTTTCTTCCATAAATATGTCTCAAAATAATTACGCATCAGTATCAGCAAAGACCGGTAAAGGAATAGACAATCTCATTCACAAGTTAAACGAGATACTTTTTGACAAGATTGAATCAAATATTGATTTGAGCTACGCAGAGATGACTCGCATGTCAGACAAGATTGATTGGTTAAAGAATAACAGTGAAGTCACAATAAATAAACAAAGTGATGGAAGCTTAACTTTGAAAATAAAATCACTATCATGGGTAATAGATAGGTTCTTGAAATCAATAGAAACAGTTAGAGAGGATATCTATTAGAACCAGAAAAATTCATGTATTAAGAATAGGACACAGACTCGTTAGAGATGATCGTACAACCACGCATATTTGTCTAGTAGCGAGAGCTTTCGGAGCTGAGAAAATATACGTATTCAACGGAGAACAAGACCTTGTAACAACTATAGAATCAGTGAATAACAGATGGGGAGGCGAGTTCAAGGTAGAAATTGTAAATGACTGGCGAAAAGTATTGAAAGAATGGAAAGTAAAAGGAGGTTTAATAGCACACTTAACTATGTATGGTTTAAGAATTAATGAAGTGTTAAATGAATTACGAAGTAATAATAAAGATATTCTAGCAGTTATTGGAGCTGAGAAGGTTCCAAGTGAAATATACACGAAAAGCGATTATAATATAGCAATAGGAAACCAGCCTCATTCAGAGGTCGCCGCTCTTTCAGTTTTTCTAGATAGGTTTTTTAGAGGCGAAGAACTTAAACGTCAGTACAATCATGGTAAATATAGGATACTTCCGAATGCAAAAGGAAAAACCGTGGAGAAAATTCTTTGAAAATAGAGTATGAAGATTCATTTGTAAAAATATCTGGATTATTAGGGGGAGAAGAGTACATCAGAGTGGCAAGAGCTTTACTAAACAGTGAGAATTCGACTGATGAAGAAATAGCTAGTGCAACTGGACTCAAAATAAATACTGTAAGAAAAACATTATACGACCTTTTTGGCAAATCACTGATAACCGGTGTCAGAGTCAGAGACATGAAAAGAGGATGGTTTGTCTACCGATGGAGGGCACAACGCGATCAAGTTGATGGTTTCATTGATAATGCAAAGAAGAAAGCTCTCGATAAACTGAATCAAAGACTAAACTATGAGGAAACACATGAATTCTATTCCTGCGGGAGAGCTAAATGCCAAAAATATACATTTGAAGAATCAATCGAATTGTTCTTCAAGTGCCCAGATTGCACTGAAACTCTTAAATTATTAGACAACTCGCATCTAAAGGAAGCATTTGGTTGGAAAATCAATCAGATGATTGAAGAGATGAGCAAGAAAACCAACTCTCAAGAGATAATAACACAATAATAACCAAGAAAACAAAAGATTTAAGCGTGTAAGATTCAAGCAACCTCTGGCAGCGAGGTGGGGAAGCCAGGTCATCCCGGCGGGCTCATAACTTTCTGGGAGAAACCCGCAGAGTGGGTTAGTATAATCCACGCGGAAATCGGTGGTTCAAATTGGGTTAAAACACCCGTGAAAGTCCACCCCTCGCTACTATAAACTCATTTATTCAAATAAAGATAGTTTTGATATGTGTGAAGAGATTTCTCCTGAGAAGATTCAATTGAACCTGGTCTAATCTTTCTAATAAGAGAGATTGACTCAACAGCTGAAAGATCGTCACGCTTCATCAGAAAACACCCTAGAATGGTCCCCGTTCGCCCCTTTCCCGCTTCGCAATGTACTGCCATAGAATCGCCTTTGTATAAAGTGTCAAGAAGTATGTTTACTGATTTGTTAATATGGTCAATGGAAGGTGGCATGTGATCTATTAATGGAACATGGAAACATGTCAAACATGATGAACTAATCATTTTTTCGGATAGTGGTTTTTCAGTAAGACTCAACAGAGAATTAACACCTTGTTCATTCATCCATCTTAAGTCATCTATTGACATAGGACGACCACTTCCAGCTATATTGTCACAAATCCAACTAAAATTTGTTGGTCCACATTTGAATACGCCCCAAAGTTTACGGTAATAAGAGCCTATTGACCCCATCTAAATCAACTTATGAATCTAAAATTCTAGAATTCAATTTTGAAAATCTTTAGACACTTCATAGTTTTCAAACCAATTATCGATGATCTTAGTATCTTTATTAATATTTATGAAATATCTTTGTAAAGGTTTAGTTAAATGGCGTTGAGCTCGTGGAGGAGGAACATATAGCCCCTTAGATATTATTCTAGGTCTTTCAAAAACTAACTTCTTTATTATAGTATCTTCCAAGCCACAATGATTACAACGAAATCCCTGATTCTTGCCTCTCGAAGTCATTTTCTTATTGCATGACACACAAATTGGGTTCTTGAGGATACTATCTTTAACAAGTTCAATAACTTTGAGATACTCTAAATTTACAATTCTGGGGTGTTTGCTACTGCTTCGTCTTACACTGCCACCAATTTCAATTCTGTCTCCTATTAATAGGCCCAATACGATTTTTCTAAAGTTACCGGTAGGTTCGTATGCAGCGCAACAAACCGTCAAACCTTCATTCATTACTTTGAAGTATACGTGACCACCTATTCCAACAGTAGGATTTTCAAACACAACACCTTTGAAATGCCCAGATCTGTATGTTCCCAGATTTTCAAGATTAAGCTCAGGTTTTAAATGCACACTTGTTCCCTGATTAGTTTTGAAAATCATGTACCCGAACACTTTTTCATTGATCTTCAAAGTTCTATATGCATTCAGTAATAATTCAGGGTCTTCTCCCCTGATTCCTAGCAACACTGGATCTGGTCCTCTTGGAGTGATTATTATTCGCCCTTTCTCATCGTCATAGTTATTGAAGGTATATGGATACGTTGCATGGCTCATTCTGATTATGGAGCTGCCATCGACTAGACGTTTACTACCCCAATTTTCAGGAGACCTGAAAGCTATAAGTTCATAGGTTGCATCGTCTGAAAAACTGTACCCGATTGAAGCCAATGCACCTATTAGGCCCCTCATTTTTCCCCATCCTTTGTATAACAAGTTGTATTTTCTAATCAGATGTTCAACATCTTTCTTGCTAACAACTTCAGATATTGTTCTTTGACATAATTCTTCAATGTCTTTTGGTATCACGTCGAATGAAGAAATTATTAGACCTGGGTCCGCTGAGCTTTCTATTTCTGAATATTCTTCTATTATTCTACAAGCCTCTTTAAATGCATCTTGAATATTATTAATACTTACTATTAATGATAAGGCACCGTTACCTCGAGTCTTCCAAGGAATATTGGGGTTTAATCGTATTAGTCGAGGATAATCATTGAATCTTGCGCCTATTTGGATTAGCCTTCTCACAAGTTGAAATACTATAAAAGTGGTACACATACCGTTAGTTGAGTCAGTATCATCGATACCGATTGCTATTTTATGTAAATGACCCATTAAAAGCCAAAGCCTAAGTGAGTCCCTTCAAAGTCTGATTGATTAGTTTTCAGTCACTATCATAGTTAGTGTAGATTTGATTTTATCGATGCGCCGTATATTCCAAGTTATTGCTTCCTTTAACTTATCCATTGAATCAGCTTCGACTTTTGCCACAAGATCATATACACCATAAA
Organism: Nitrososphaerales archaeon; assembly: GCA_036514475.1. Classification (GTDB taxonomy): domain Archaea; phylum Thermoproteota; class Nitrososphaeria; order Nitrososphaerales; family JACPRH01; genus DATBXD01. Next base: position 300 of record DATBXD010000086.1, on the reverse strand, counting down.
CCACGTAAACTTCTTTTACAAGATCAATTTTCTTAAGTTCTTGTATTAGTGCTTCTTCGCCACCCAAATCAGCATTTATCAATACAAAAGCTAAAGGCAAACTATTTCACTTTTTTTTAACAGGTAACATAGCTATTAAACTTATCCGATTAATAATAAGTGTAGAGTGCAAAGGATAATGTCAGTCTTTGTTGACAGGGATAATGTCAGTTTCTAACAGTGTGCGTTATGCCATGGAGTCATGGCGAGAAGTCTTGAAGAGAGGATCAGGGCTGTTCTTCTTTACACCGAGGGGGGTAA
>DATBXD010000085.1:0-2201 GCA_036514475.1 Nitrososphaerales archaeon | reverse complement strand
CCTAAGTTCAAGACCCTGATGCTGGAAAAGTCTACCGCCACATATATCGGTTCACCAGTCTCCACTGCGTAGAAATTCATATCGACTCATTGATTTACTCCTATATCTTGCTTTAGGCAAAAGCCTCAAGCCCCTATACTTGCTTTGATAACACTTTCACAAACTCATCCTACCTAAACGGCAGGGTAAACAGAAAATGAACATCTATCGAAGACATCCTGAAAGCTACCAGATATCTGAAGCGATCATCTTCCTTACCCAGATTCATCTTCCTAAGATCCTCACCCACTCAGAGATCAGATAAAGAAGTATCTCGCATCTTCTCACCAACGATTCATTGTGCTTATTCCAATTCCTCGAATCAACATATTATACGCTCCACTTTCTCAAGTTACCCAGACATGAAATGCCAATCCCATGCCACAGTAAATATACCGAACAAATCCCTTAAAACAATAGTAAGTTATCAAACATCACATGATTCTGTGACGATTAATAACTAACTTGCTCTTTGATTCTTATTCTGAGCTTTGCTCGATCAGTTTTAATATCTGCTCTATACCCCATGCTTGCAAAAATCTCCTCAAGAAGTATCTTGACAAACTCCTTAGACTCTTCTGAGGCGAGAATGAGGGTGAATTCGGTTTTCGAATCAACATTCATCCTGAATAAGTTGCAGACTTCTAGACGCTCCATGAGCAGTCTTGGATTTATAATTTTACTCTTGAGTTGCTCGGCGTGAGCCCTCGCAACTTCTCTGCACTCATTCCAGAATTTTTCCTTCATAGGGGAACTCTCTATCAGACTTAGGAAAAGGAGCCAGTGGCTAACATCTAGAATAACATGTTCACCGCTAAGAAGCATATCCATGTAAGTGTAAATCTTCTTTTGAAGTGAAACCTCTGAAATACCCTTATGTTCATGATAGAACCGAAGTGCACGTCTTATTATTTCGCTTTGAGAAAGCCCTGCTTCCTTCGTTTCCTTCTCCAGTAGATCAGCTGACTCTTTGTCAAGAGCTGCAGTGATTCTTATAGGAACACTCAACTGAGAATCCTACAGTTTGTGGGTGAGCTTTTAGTCTTTCCAGGTGTCCTAATACATTTGCTCATGATATCACGTGTAAGATTGTTAATTAGTCAGTCTTAATATGCTTTCTAAACGTGTGATTGATCGACCCAGAATTACTTTATCTTCAACATTGACCAATTCATTACTGAGATTTTGAAATAGGTGGCTTATATTAATCCAAGTTTTGTATATTAATCAAGAATGTTTCTTACGTTAATTTTTTTTATTTCTTGGTTCAATTATTTTAGTTTAATTGAGATTTGTACTGTTAAGATTCTCAATAATTAATAAATGTTATGAAAAGTTCTCAAATACCTTTTTAAATGTTCAATTTAGCGATTATTATATGAACAAACGTATAGTAAGTCTGTCGAAGCTTCTCATTGAGAAGAGGTATAAGTTACTGTTAGGTATTCTGGTCACGAGTATGGTTATGACCGTGGGGCGAGCATTCGCAGATCCCTCAGGTGCAGCTATACTAGCCAACGACCCTGTGGCGAAGATAAGCCTCGCAACAAATATGGTGTGGACTTTAGCGATGGGGTCACTCGTATGGTTTATGCAGTTAGGCTTCGCCTTTCTCGGAGCAGGCCTACTGAGGACTAAGAACCAGGTGAACTACTGGTCTAAGAGCTACATAGATTTCTCTATAGGAGTTGTTGTTTTCGCCCTACTCGGCTTTGGGCTGATGTTTGGCGGCTCAGGGGCTTCTTTTCCCGCCGGTATTGATGCAAAAGGAAATATCGTTTACATTCCTATTCCAGGTATATCAGAAGGTAATTCTCTAATAGGTTACAGCGGTTTCGGACTTACTGGCGCTGCGTACGATCCGCTTACTTTAACATTCTTTTTCTTCCAAGCTGTCTTCGCAGCCACGAGCGTAACAATCGTTGCTGGAATGATGGCTGAGCGGATGAAGTTTCAGGCCTACTTGCTTTACACTGTTCTGATCAATATCTTGATCTACCCCGTTTACGGTCACTGGATTTGGGGTGGAGGATGGCTTGCAACGCTACCGTTCGGAGTTGGAGCTAAGGACTTCGCAGGATCGGGTGCGGTGCACGCCGTAGGCGGATTTGCAGGTCTTGCAGGTGCTCTCCTAGGAGAGCACCTGCAAGACCTGCAAATCC
>DATBXD010000084.1:0-4338 GCA_036514475.1 Nitrososphaerales archaeon | reverse complement strand
TTGATATTCATGTAAATATTTAATATGTAATGCTGTAAAATTTAAGGAGATGAAAGCGTTTCCCAAGAATGGAATCAGTAATCGTCAATCTGGCAGCATCACAACCAAGCATATAGTCACTGCTGCACTAATCATCGTACTTGTAGGCATCGGCATTTACTCAACTTGGCTAAACCCATTCAATCCAGACTCTTCTTTAACAAACACGACATCTTCATCTTCAACTAATACAACTACTAAGGCTCTTAAGGGTAAAATCACATTATCAGGTGCATTCGCACTCTATCCCTTAGCAGTAGTTTGGGGGGAGGAGTTTCACAAGCTTCATCCTAATGTTGAGATTGATGTTTCAGCAGGAGGCGCTGGGAAAGGTATGACTGACACCTTAAGCGGATTTGCTGACATCGGCATGATATCAAGAGAAATCGATCCCTCAGAGATTGCTAAAAGGGCCTACCCAATATCTGTGGCCAAAGATGCAGTTGTTGCCACAGTAAATTCTAACAATCCAGTGTTGAAAGACATTCTGCAAAAAGGGATTACAAAAGAGATGCTAATAGGCATATTCATCAACGGGACGATTAAGACTTGGGGTGAAGCAGTCGGACGACCCGAGATAAAATCTCCAATACATGTCTACACAAGAAGTGACTCTGCAGGTGCAGCAGATGCTTGGGCGAAGTATCTTGGAAAGAAGCAAGAGAATCTGAGAGGCATAGGTGTTTCAACAGACCCCGGTCTTTTAGCTGCTGTTCAAAAAGACACTTTAGGAATAGGTTACGCTAATATAAACAGCGTATTTGAGATTAAGACTGGACTTCCGGTGAATGGAATAAGCGTTCTGCCTTTTGACGTGAATAGTAATGGGAAAGTGGATGAAAACGAAGATGTTAGCACACATTCGAAGACAGTTTTTGCGATAAAGAGCGGCGCATTCCCCCATCCGCCAGCCAAAGTTGATTACTTCGTAACCAAAGGGAACCCAACAGGAATCACTAGGGAATTCATCAAATGGGTGTTGACAGATGGCCTAAGATTCGTCGAAGAAAATGGCTATGTTCTGATATCCCAAGAAACAATCCGTGAGATGCTCAAGAATATTGGATAAATTAATTGTTCTTGATGGACCCATGGCAATTTCACAGGTATTCTTACTAGGAATCCATGTCTTTAGTCATTGGTAGTCGGTTCAGTTAAGTTCGGGAAGCCCACTCAACGGGTTTGACAGTGCCTAGAGACTTTGTTCACGTAACCTAGGCTGTTCAATCAAGTTCGCGTAAAGGTTATTAATCGATATAACGCTGTTATAAATCTGGAAACCAAGAAGATCATGGCTAAATTATACGATATTCCAGAATTGAATAGAATGTTGGATGGCAAGTCCCCTCAACAGACTCTTGAGTGGGCTTTGAGGGAATTTCACCCACGTATAGCTATTGCTTCAAGCTTCGGTCCTGAAGATTTGGTTCTGACTGATATTGCTAAGAAGATTAATCCTGAATCGAAGATATTCGCTTTGGAAACAGGACGGCTTCACCAAGAAACTTATGATCTGATGGAGAAGGTAAAAGATAGGTATGGCGAATTCGACGTGTACTATCCAGATGTGACTAGGCTTGAAGAAATGGTTAGATCTCACGGTATCAATCTGTTTTATAAAAGCATAACTTTGCGCAGACTTTGCTGTAACGTTAGAAAAGTCGAGCCTCTAAAAAGAGCTCTCTCCGGTCTAGATGCTTGGATAACTGGTCTAAGACGCGAGCAATCTACCACGCGAACAGATGTTCAGAGGGTTGAAGTTGACTCATCTAACGGTGGAATACTTAAGATAAACCCTCTTGTAGACCAATCGTCGCAAGATATCTGGCAATATATTAAGTCTAATAATCTTCCATACAATACGCTTCATGACAACGGGTATCCAAGCATAGGTTGTGAACCGTGTACACGCGCTGTAAAACCCGGTGAAGATCAACGGTCAGGTCGTTGGTGGTGGGAGCCTCGTGAGGCCAGCGAATGTGGTCTTCACAATAGATATGAATCTTCTCCTAGCAAGTGAAGAACTTCTTACTCGACGAATGGACTTTTGAATTTAAGTATTTCATCTGCTACTTCGGTTCGCATGATTTCAACTGGTGGTCTCAATCCTTTTACGATCATGTCGCGGATTTTTGTGCCGCTAAATCCTGTTACGTCATCTCCTGAGTGCGGGCAAATCTTCTCATTTACTATTGCGTTGCATTTTTTGCAGTGGTAGAATTCTCTGAAGAAGACGGGGGTGACTCCAAGGTCTGGGAATTCTTTGAAGATTTCTTGAGCTTCGTAGGGTCCGTAGTAGCTTCCTACGCCGGCGTGGTCTCGACCGACTGCAAAGTGTGTGCATCCAAAGTTCTTTCTAATTATAGCGTGAAGAATTGCTTCTCTTGGGCCAGCGTACTTCATCTCATATCTCAATATGCCCATTACAGCTGAGTTCTTGGGGTAGTAGTGATGGAGCAGTACCCTGTATGACTCGACAATAGCTTCATCTGTGAAGTCGCCAGGCTTCTTACGACCTATCACCGGGTTAACGAACACTCCGTCGACGAACGCTAAAGCTGACTTTTGAATATACTCATGCCCTATGTGAGGTGCGTTTCTGGTCTGAAAACCTACTATGCTCTTCCAACTCTTCTCTTCAAACAGCACCCTAGTCTCCACAGGGGTGAGCGTGTATCGTTCAAACCGATTCTCAATACCGCTTAACATCTCGATTTTTCCACCAATGAGCATCTCCTTTAGCTGAAGCACACTGTTTACCCCTGGGTGTTTAGGGTCAATTGTTTTGAAGACTTTCTCCGCGTATTCTTTCTTATCAAACTTGTAAATATCCTCCACTTGCATTAAAGCTATCGAAGTATTATTAGAATCTTCAAGAATTATTTCATCGCCTGTCCTAACGTTCTTGATCTCTTCTTTAGATACACCTAGGACTATCGGTATCGTCCAAGGAATATCGTTTTGCAATCTCATGCTGTCAAGAACCGATAAGTACTCCTCCTCATTCATGAAGCCTTCAAGAGGGCTGTATATCCCGTGCGCGATACTCTCCGCATCTACTGTCGTCTCATAATCTAAACGTATTCTCTTTAGAGTCTTAGATTCTTTGACTAAATCTTTTATCTTTTTACTACTGGCTATTCTTCTTACCAGTCTTCCGCCGTGAGGTGTTGAAACCACTAAAACATCATCCAACTTAGATGTAACCTAGGCGTTTTAGTCTCTCTTTAATCTGTGTCTTCTCATTCGTCGATGAAACCTCTGGCTTCTCACTCTCTTGTTTGGCGATTGCTTCTCGTAAAATGAATGCAACGTAGTCTGATACATTTCTAAATCCATGTTCTTTGGAAATCTTAAGCAGTTTCTCTTTAAGCGCAAGAGGTATTGGAACGTTGAAGCGCTGATAATCAACATCTTTACTACTCCTAAGGGCCATGTTCCTTTGGGCAGATTCAGTATCGTAATTAACCTTTAACAATCCCATTTCCATGATTTAGTATATCTTTTTAAAAGGACATTATGTTCAAGCTGACTTCCATGAGGTTTTTGAAATTTTGAATCGCTATCTCAAGTTAGCCATACTGATTTTTCTTCCGTTAGCCGTGCTGACAGATATTCTTCATTTCGACAGTCTCGTAGTGTTCGTGTTAACCGCAATAGCTATTATTCCAATAGCTAAGCTAATTGGTGATTCAACCGAAGCGTTAGCCCATTACTACTCTACCGGTGTAAGCGCTGTGTTAAACTCAACTTGTGGTAACTTGGTGGAGATAGTGTTAGCAGTTTTTGCGATCAAAGCTGGCTTAATTGATCTAGTGAAAGCCAGTATCACAGGTTCAATACTTGGGAATATTCTGCTTATCAGTGGGTTGAGTCTTATAGCCGGTGGGTTTCCTCGTAAGGAATTAACTTTTAGAAAATCTACAATTGAAATTCAAACTTCGATGCTTATGATAGCTTTGGCCGGACTTTTAACCCCAACCATTTTCTCATTGACTACCGATAGATCCCCAGTGATACTGAGTGACTTTGTAGCTTTAATCATGATTCTGGTGTATATTATTGGAATAATCTTCAGTTTTAGGTATAACAAACACATAATCACTCCGGAGGCAAGGCCAGTTGATGAGGCTTCCCCAAACGGTTGGTCAAAGCGAACTGCTATAGCGATTCTTGGATGCTCAACCATAGCCGCGGCTTTTCTAAGCGAAATCTTGATCCGAAGCGTAGAGCACGTTGGTAAGAACTTTCAGCTATCAGAACTATTTATCGGCGTTGTGGTAGTGGCTGTCATAGGTA
>DATBXD010000083.1:0-13480 GCA_036514475.1 Nitrososphaerales archaeon | reverse complement strand
CTAATGTTATTAGACTAATAATTTTAAACAATTAACCACCAACTTTAGGAAAAAAATGCATAGTATTGCATATTTCGGTTAATGAATTTGTGACTAAGGTTGCAAACTGTCAACTTGTGTCTTCTCCACGATCACGTCTATAGCGTGGAAACCTGTTGCTCCTTCAGGGTAGGTACCTCTTATCTGTGATGTCTGGGTTTTGCCTGTCTTATCTGTAGCTCTAACTGTTATTGTCTTTGATCCATCTTCTTTTGGTAGCCATTCGGTCATCCAAATTAACCAACTGTAGTTGGAGAGCGAATCTTTCAGTATGGCTTTGCTCCAGGTCTTTCCCCCGTCGGTGCTGACTTCGACATCAGATATTCCACGGTCTCCTGCGAACGCAATACCAGCTATGGGTGTGGCACCACTTATTCGAGATATTCCTGGGGGTATCATAATGATAGATGTTGTCTCGATGACCGCGGTATTAGACCATCCACGGGTTTGCCAGTAACCTAAATATTCCTCAGAGACCAACTCCACCTTGTTTATCCATTTCGCGTTCATCATCCCGTAGATTCCTGGAACCACAGCTCGTAGTGGGAAGCCGTGTACGTTATTCAACACTTCTCCGTTCATCTTGTAGGCGAGAATCAGACTTTCCTTCAATGCCGTTTCGATTGGTATGGAGACGCTGTATTGATCTTCCCCGTAGAATACCACATACCTTGCTTCTTGTTTTAACCCTGCTTCTTTTAAAACAGTTGAGAGGCTGACACCCTCCCATAGAGCTGTTCCGATCAGGGGACCTCCGACGGAGTTGCTGATGCATTCGAGAGTAACGTACTCCTTAACCGAAGGAAGTTTCTGGATCTGGTCGTAAGTATAGGTAGATGGCTTCTCCACAGCCCCATTAACAGTAAGTAGCCATTCAACACTATTGACGCTCGGAGGAATTAATGTGATATCTGTTCGGTAAAACTGATCAGTTGACGTAACCTCGGTTGCGTAAATTTCAGGCAGAGACAGTTTGCTGGTTTCAGTATTGTTGAGAAGAGGTAAGAGAAATCGATCAATGCCATAGATAAGAATAGCTATGCCTACTGTGGCAGGTACTATTTTACGGACGAATATACGTCGAGTCGGAGACTTACGCTTCACTTCAACATTCTCAGCAATAATACTCCTTTGTCCTAATCCTCCTAGAAAAGCTCCATACAGTAAATGGGAAGGCAGAAGATAGATTAAAGCTGTTAAAGGGGAAACCTGGGTGGCTCCACCAAGGATAAGCACTGAAATAGTTTGAAGTAACCAGGGTGGAACTGAAAAGATGAGCCTTTTCACAATATTTTCCCTAACATGAAGCAGTCCATAAAATCTCTCGTATAGAACACCATATAGACCATAGAGTGCAGCTAAAACCGTGGCTGAAACTATAACTGTAATGTACTTACCGTAGACTCCAATGATGAGAACCGCGCGGCTCTCAATCTCACCTGGGACAATTGCGAAGAATCGACCAGCAAGAATCTCGGGAAGAAAGGGACTGTTAAACATCACTCGAAGAATTAGAGTAAATGCTATCATCACCGATCCACCAATGAAGCTACGTGTGAAAACACCCATGCGTATCCTCACCCATATACATTAACAAACCGGTTGCTATTATACTATAAACCAAACCAAGTTGGAAAACTATATTTTCAAAACATTAATATTATATCTATATGAGAATAGGTGAGCCGTTTTTCAAACGAGCTATAGACCGTCCCATGTTTCTGATAATTTCACAATAATATAATATTACATATAAGCAATTTACAAATTTGCAACATCAAAACTATTCACTAAAGCTCAATAAAGCATTAATACGGAAATAAATGGTACAACTCAATAAATAGTTCAATACTATAAGATTTCAGGTTCTGCAGTTCTTCTTCGTGCTTGAACCACTATCGACAAATCACCTAATCCGACCATTTTGCTTTTCAAATCCTGTCTTATCTTCGCCTTAAGATCACTCACTTGGTAGAGCGTTAAGTTTCCGTCAGCAGCTAGGTTAACGGTTCCAGTGAGAATCGAGCCAGCCACCCTAAGTCTGATCCTTAAGATGTCCACCGAGTTGTTTACAGATATATGCTCTTAACTTGATCAATCAGCTCAGGTCTTTGACAAGCATCCATTAAAACAAGTGAAGACTCTTTAATAGAAACATATGCAACAGTGAGAATATATCCGCCTATTATCATACCATCAACACCATCCATCTGCTTAAAACCCAAAGAAGCAATAAGCACTGCTAAAAACGCTACAAAAGAGCCAACTCCATCTTTAATAGAGTTAAGTGCATTAGTTCTAAGCGACAGAATGTTGTACTTCTTAGCTATACGCCTCATCTGAACAGCCCTGTATAGAGATATAACACCGGCTAACAGTAGAGTCACTAAAGCAAGGTATTGGTACTCAATCTCCCCTGGCTGAAGTACCCTCAAGTACGAATAGTAGAGCATTAATGACCCTATAACTAACATTAGAAAAGAGGCTAGTAGTGCGGCTAAACTCTCCACTTTAAGATAGCCAAATGTGAATTTTTTATCTGGACCCTTCTCGAAAACCTAAGGCCGAGCCACACTATCATGGAGATAGCTCCATCTGAAATAGAGTCTACACCATCGGCAGTTAGACTAATACTGTGAGCAACCTGCCCAACTAGTATCTCAACTAACCCGATACAAATCAGGGTCACCATGGAAAGCTTTGCAATACGTTCACCCTCTATGAAACCCTTGGCAACACTCAACTTTAATGAAGTCAATATTTATCATACGTATAAACTCCGCTTGAATCCAATAAGGAGTTAGATGTTCTAATGTTATTTATGATAAAGTTTTCTCTATGAGATAGGGTTCGATTGCACGTTGTGCAATCGAATTCAAAATGTCGTTTAAGCATGATTTCACGCATTAAGTTATTGGATATTTCAATCAATTCTCCAAATGAAATATTCAAACAATTTAGCTCTACTCTCCTCAATGTTGAAATTATTGTTTTCTTAACATCACGTGTACCAAGCTACACCCTCAAAAATTGAGCTAAACAGAAGTGGGTTATTGAGAACCATAATAAATGAAGACTTTTGTGTACAGGGTATAGACTCTGAAATCAACTGCCTAGTTTGAGCACTCAAGGTCAAAATACTAATACTTTCCAGAATGAAATCCAAAAGATCTAACAAGCTTTAGTGAAATATAGAAGCGGAGAAATTGGTGGACCGGGGGGGAGTTGAACCCCCGACCTCCCGCGTGCGAGGCGGATAGTTTAGCAAATCTCTGATCTGTTTCTACCTCTGAACTACCGGCCCGATGTATAGAACTTGTTTGATACGTGATTTAAGTTTTAATTCTCGTTAAGTTTTCCCGGTCTTCAGCGCGATTATCTTCATCCCGTGTGGCGGTCAGATTGCCCGTCGATGCTGCGCTGAACACCTTTGGGACCTAGAGATTGTCTGATGTTTGATTAATTATTATATTTTCTTTATATTATTATTAGCTCAGCCACTTGTTACTGAGATGTCTTCAACTCTAATGTAGGGGAGTATGTAGTTGAATATTTTATTTCGGTCTCTAGAGATTCCTGAAATATTCTTCAACATGTCAAATATATTGCCAGCTATCATAGTTTCTTTTAATGAGTGCTTCTTCTCACCGTTAAGGATTAGCTGGCCGCCTTTAACTACTCCTGAGAAGTCACCGCTTACTGGATTGACGTTTCCGGAGAATCTTGTGACGAAAACGCCTTTCTTAACCTCAGATATAATGTCGTCAATTTTTTTGCTACCAGGGTTAATGATAATATTCGTTTCTCCCACTCGAGGTGAAGACTCCTCATCGCCTGCAGCGTGACCTGTGCTATCCACGCAGTCCTTACCGGCGGTGTAAGTATTGTAAAGGTATGACTTTAGCAGGCCTTTGTCGATTATTGATATAAGCCTATGCGGAACGCCTTCACGGTCAAAGCTTGATGCTGCAAGACCTTCAGACCAAGTCGCATCGTCTATGATGGAAAGATCTCTGCATGACACCTCTTCACTTAACTTGCCTGCGAATTTGCTTCGTCCCTTCTGAACACTGTTCGAGTTAACTGAGCTGAGCAGAGTTGGTAGTACTAGTTCAACGGCTGCTTGAGGGCTTAAAACCAGTGTTCCTTTAAAACCATCGCATTTCTTAGAGCCAAGTGAGGATACAACATTCTCTGCGAAGAGATGAGCTGTGCCAGTCACAGCAATATCTTTCATATGGTGAGTTCCATCGAACTGGAAGTCGAAGCTAGATACGTCAGCCCCTTCCACAGCCATACCCATAATATACCATGAGAAGCTACTCATCGACTCAGTGCATTCAACACCGTTCGAGTTCGCCACAGCGTCGGTGACTAGTGATGCGTTGAATACTCCGCTGTCAACAGTTACACGTCTGTCAAATCCTGTCGCTTCATTCAGCATCTCAACAGCATTTCTCAAAGCATCTTCAGACCTAAACTGAAAAGCTGCGGGGTCGAGTACGCCTGATATTCTTCGTATTTGTGAGGGTTTAGGAAGCTTATTATAAACATCAGGTAAGCTCCAAGAAGCTATTCTAACCGCAGCATCCACCGCAACATTTACATCATCTTTTCTCAACATGTTGACTGAAGAAAAACCTAGTGCACCATTCTTCAGAATCCGAATACCTATTCCAGACTCTTCGTGGAAAATGCCTACACCGACGTCATTATGTTCTATCGAAGCTTCTCGTTCAACTGCCGAAACTCCATAGGCTTCAGCCTCATCAGCGCCAAGTTCCACGGCCTTCCTAACAGCGATGTGGCATATCTCAAGAAGATCATTCTCAGACATCTTCACTCATTGAACACCTCCAATTAACGCAGAACATCTAAGATAGGGGCCTCCTCCATCAACCTTAGCCATCTGCCCCTTCCCACAGTAACCAGCACCTATATCATAAGCGAACTCTTTGCCAAGAGCGTCAACTGTTTGCAAAACGTCTAAAGCACGACCGGTTATAGTGACACCCCTCAACAGATCATTTACAACGCCATTGTCGATAATATATGCCTCCTGAGCGCCAAACATGAACTCGCCGTTTGCGTCAGCCTGGCCGCTTCTTGGGCCTTTCAGAAGATAACCGTGCTTAACCTCTTTAACCATCTCGTCGAAGCTGTAATCGCCAGGTTCAATGTACGTGTTCCTCATCCTTATGATAGGCTCGTCAGAGTAGTTGAAGGCCCGAGCGTTACCAGTAGGTTGAACATTAAACTCTGCAGCTGTCTCTCTGTTGTGAAGATATGACTTCAAAACACCTTTCTCGATAACGACAGTGCTGTTTGTAGGAACGCCTTCGTCGTCGACTAATACTGTTCCAGAAGCCCCGTCAACTATATCAGACAGACCACTATCGACGAGTGTCACGAGACTGTTTGCTACTTTTTCACCTATTTTTCCAGCTAAAATAGATCCTGAAAGCACAAAATCAGCTTCAACAGTATGCCCAATGGCTTCGTGAGCGATCAACCCGACCATCCCATGATCTAGGATAACTGTTGCTCTCTCCCCTTTAGGGTGCTTGGCATCAATAAGTCTACTAGCTGTTTCAGCAGCCTTCTTAGACATATAGTCAGCACTTTTCTTTTGAAACAGATCTTCCCAACCACCCGTAACACCTACAGTTTCAGATGCACTTATCATATCACCATTTCTGGAAGATACTGCCGTAACTCTGAACTCAGGTTTAGAGTCGAAAACCTCTGCAGAAGCACCGTCAGTGGAGGCTATTATCTTATGATCTATTAACTCACGATAAACGCAGTTTGCATGTTTCACGGCTTCAAAGTGTTTACGAGTACTCTTCTCTGTTTCAATAACTAATTTGATCTTTTCATCCAGACTATGGTCTTCAAGTGGACCGTTGATACGCTGTCTAAACACGCCTTTAGCCAGACGGGTCTCCGCCAGACACTTAATCCTTTTTTTCTTAGCTTCAGAAGAAACTCTCGCCATGTCAAAAGCATCTTTAAACGTCGACATCAGAGAATCTGTGGAAAGGCTGTTTGAGCTGCTAAAACCCCATGATCCATCAACAAGAACCCGGAAACCAACACCTGTTATCCGAGATGACTTTGCCTCCTCTATCTCACCGTTTCCAACAGAGATTTCATTCCTGACTCTGCTCTGATACCTAGCTTCAGCATAAGTCACATTACTTATGCTCTGCAGAACTTTGTGAAGCTCATCTAGCGATATTCGCATATCTTCAACTTGGTTCCAATCGTTATTTAATAGTAGTTATTCTTTCTTATCCCTTTTCGAAAGGTAGCCCATACTCATAATAAAGCCTAGAAAGAGAAAAACTGTTCCCGCTAACTCAAACTCAAAAAATACGTCAGCGTTATTTAGTATTCCAAGAAGTGTTCCACCTGTAGATGGTAGAAGACCACCTAATATCAAAGGTATGTTATATGTTCGCCTCCTATCCTTTACATAACTGTATAGTGCTCCACCGATGAGAATCAAGCCACCTGTACTGTTCAGCAGTATTGACGGTAGCCTAGCCGTGGGAAACGGAAAAGAAGTCGAAGCATCTTTGAAACCTTGAGGAAGACCTTTCTTAAATCCCTCATTCAAACTTTGATCATTGATACTCGCAAAGCTTCCACCAACTAATAGTATCAAGGCAAGTCCTACAACTATACCTAGATAGATATTGGAGATTTTTCTCTTTACAAGTAGATATAGAACTCCAGCACCAAGTAGACCAACTAGTGGAGCGGCACTTACGTAATAGATTTTGATTAAAACAGCGCTTGGGCCAAGTACATCGGAGTTAGCTAGGTATTCCATAAAAGCAGACACCCCGTACAACGCCATAGCAATAGTCCAAATAATCTGATGAATCTTCTTTCTTTTAAGATACTGCCACAAAAGAAGCCCCATGAATGTGAATGCAACAATTGTGGTGATCAACGGAATAAGGTTGGCCAATTCCATCCGAGTACATCTAACATCAAATATAAAGATTGTTCATTCAGTAATAAAACTCATTTGAATTACTAAAATGGCAAGACATTGGATTTATTATAAATACTCTGAATTTATAGCCAATCTAATGTAACAAAAATTGAAAGGGGCCGCCGGTGGGATTTTCGATGAATATTCGAACCCACGACCTAAAGGTCCACAGCCTTCTATGCTAACCAGGCTACACTACAGCGGCCACGTTCTAGGCTTCTACCACTCACGAATTTAAAGGTAAAGGCAACGCTTGACTTGCTTGAAGTGTATGCCAAAAGTGTGTCTTAGATTTGGTTTATTATTTTGTCAAATCATAAATATTAATCAAAAACGACGATGCGTATGCCTGAATACATGATAATATCAAATAGAGTAGTTAAGAGTAATATGACAAACCCACATAGAATAGATCATTTTGAATATCTATCGATGTTGAAGAATGAATGGAAACTTCAGATTACAGGTAGATTCTCAGATGGAACCGGAGGAATGTACATTCTCACTGTTGACTTTTTTGAAGAAGCGCAAAGACTAGCCGATGCTGACCCTTACCATATATACAGCATTCGAAAATTCAAAGTTTTCGGATGGGAGAGAAAGCTCTGATTGTCTATAAGTTCAACTAAATGATTTCTTAAGATCTTCATCCTTTAAATTGTTGAATAACTCGTATGCTTCATTGGCTGTGTATGCCTCATGCACTATTGCGCGAACAGCCTTTATCATCGAAACAGGAGATTCAGATTGAAAAATATTCCTACCCATATCAACACCTATTGCTCCTGCTTGAATAGAATTGTATGTTAGATGCAACGCTTCGTTCTCAGGAATCTTCTTACCCCCGGCTATTATCAAAGGAACCGGACAGCTATTAACAACCTTTTCAAATCCTTCACAGTAATATGTTTTGACGAAGTGAGCACCTATCTCGGAAGCTATGCGGCAAGCAAGACCCAGATATCTAGCGTCTCGACTCATCTCCCGTCCGACAGCAGTAACAGCCAACACTGGGATACCATATTCTTCACTTTGATCAACAAGTTTTGACAGATTCACCAAAGTCTGATGCTCGCACTCACCTCCGACAAAAATAGACATAGCCACCGCAGAGGCGTTTAGACGAACAACGTCATTCATAGACGTAGTAAGGCCTTCATTCGAGAGTTCCTTCAAGATGCTTGTCCCACCTGACACTCTTAGAACAACGGGGGTATCTATTCTTGAATTGATAGAAGTTCGAAGCATACCCCTTGTAAGCATGAGCGCATCAGCATATGGAATCAAAGGTGTTACGGCTTTTCCGGGATTCTCTAACCCAGAAGTCGGCCCTTGAAAATAACCATGATCTACAGCCAACATGACTGTACGTCCATCCTTGGGTTTTATTATACGTGATAAGCGATTATTAATACCCCAATCCAATTCAAATATCGACCTACTCTAAGTCAATATGAAAACTAATTCATCTAGTTAAATGTAACTGACTCATAATAATCTACGGCGTAATTATTATCTTCATGCAATCCCCTTTCTCAGCTGTTTTAACAGCTTCTTCGAATTCATCGAGATTGAATCTGTCACTTATCAGTGACTTTGCATCAATATTATGTTTTTCAATTAGATTCAAGGCGGACATAGTCTCATTTTCTGTCGCGCCATAGCTAGAAACTATGGAAACCTCATTATTGAAAACATTGCTGAAATCATAATCTAGAATAGATCCTACAACAGGTATACCAAACAGGCACACAACTCCCCCTTTTCTAACAGACTTTAAGGCCTGTAGTATCGCTTTAGGATTACCAGAAGCAACTAATGAAATATCTACACCTACTCCACTTGTATCAGATCTAATTTTGGAACTTACATCATCAAGTGCATTGTAAATAGCTGAAGCGCCTTGGCCTTCGGCAAAAGAAAGTCGCTTTTTGTTTATATCGCTAACCAGAACTTTTGCTCCAATATTCCTTAGCAGTTGAAGATGAGTAATCCCTACGGGACCTGCTCCCACTACGAGAACAGTGTCACCTTTGGAAACCCTCGCTCGAGACAAACCTCTTAGGCAACAAGCAACAGGCTCGATTAAACTCGCCTCTTCGAAACTAACATTCTTTGGAATCTTCAAAACGCCACCCTGTTTGATATTCCATGATGGAACTCTAAAATACTCTGCGAATCCGCTTGGATCAAGATTACTCGACCGATATTTGGAACACATTGTTTCATTTCCTTTCTTACAATAATAGCAAACTCTACATGGAGTGTGATGGTGAGGAAAAACTCTATCGCCAACTTTTAAGCCAATTACATCTTGCCCCACACCTGCAATCAAGCCAACCGCTTCATGCCCCAGAACAGGTGCGGCAGCAGTATACTGACCGTGTAGCTTCTCAATATCCGTACCACAAAGACCGCAAACGCTCATTTCAACTAAAACATCTCCACTATCCAATTTTGGAAGAGACATTTCTTCAACAACTACTTTACCTGAATTTTTTAACAGAATTGCCTTCAACCAAGAGTCACTTTCTTCACATATTCCAAAGATAATTTAAACAGATCTAAACAAAATCCAAAAGATTGAAAATATGAAACATCGAAATCGAAGTTATTGAATTAGTCTTTATGAAGTAATTATTTCTTTCATGCATCTAACTAATCTTAAAAGGAATTTCTTCATCTCTCTCAATTATTTTTAACCTTTTTCTCATTCCTCCTAATTGGTTTTGCCTAATCCTTCATATGAGTGTTTCTAATGATGCTTTTAGCTATTCTGATTAGTCATTTTTGGAAATTATTAAGTAGATCTTGTTCTCCGATAACTATATATTTGAAAATTAGGTTATTTGGTATAGAACTAACAAACTTTTGAGAATAGGTCAGAATTATTTGGAAGATACACATCCTCATCTAGTAACACGTAATGATAGAAAGATACTTGGTTTAGTTCTTATCTTAACTATGACTTACTTAATAATAGAAGTAATTGGTGGGATTCTTTCAAACAGTGTATCTTTACTGTCTGATGCCGGCCACATGGTTTCGGATGTTGGAGGTATTTCAATAAGCCTCATAGCAATAACTTTGTCTTGTAGAAAAGCTTCACCTGAAAGACCTTTCGGACTAATAAGATTAGAGATATTAGCTGCTATGATAAATGGGATACTACTAATCATAATAGATATCTACATATTATATGAATCATATATTCGGTTATTTTCTCCTCGTGAGATACAAAGTTCACTAATGATTGCTGTCGCAACCGGGGGATTGATAATAAACATATTAAGTGCACTAATAATAAGTAAAGCTTCCAAAAGAAGCTTAAATATTAGAAGTGCATTCATTCACGTATTATCAGATGCTCTAACTTCAGTTGGGGTTATTGTATCAGGAATAATTATTTATTTTACAAATTATTATTTGGTTGATGCTTTAGCTGGTTTCTTTATTGGTATAATGATGATACCGAGCATATACAGCCTATTGAATGAGTCATTGAATATTCTACTTGAATCTTGTCCTATTGACGTAGGTATTCCAGAAGTTAAGAAGGAATTGATGAAGATCAAAGATGTAAAAGATATTCATGACCTACTTATATGGTCAATTTCTTCAGGAATACGTGCCCTCAGTGTACATATATTGATTGACAATATCAAAGATTCCTCTATAACTCTTAAGGCAACAAAACAAATGCTTGTTGATAAATTTGGGATTCACCATGCAACTCTACAGATAGAAGATATATGCGAAGAACAAACAGATCATTAAATCTATCAAAATATAAATACATAACACAATCATTTTTCAATGGAAGCAAATAACTTCAATGCATGGGTGAAATAATCCATCATCTGTTCAACCACTCAAATCCAAGGATGAGATAAGTAATTGTCGAGAATATCAAGACAATCAAAGATAAGTATTGTAGAAGATCCTTTTCTTTCGATAGAAGGTGAAGGAATTCATATAGGTAAACCTATGACATTCATACGTCTAGCAAGGTGTAACTTAAGATGTGTTTGGTGCGATACAAAGTATTCTTGGGAAGAAGGTCAAAATTATAGTGTCACTGATTTGGTAAATAAATTAGATATGCTTGGTTGTATCAACATAGGTCTTACTGGAGGAGAACCTCTCCTTCAGCCAAATGGCGTTCTGGAATTATTGAAGAGTATCCATAACAAAATAACATATCTTAATACTAATGGAACTATTTGGAACAAACGAATTTTTGACAAAGTAAATTGGATAAATTGTGATATTAAGACACCCTCATCAGGTATGAAGTCAAATAGTACTATTATCAATAATCTTGTTAGAAATTATCCCAAGAAACTTCAACTTAAGATTGTAGTTATGCCTGAGGATTTGCGGTTCACCAGAAGTCTTCTGGATAAGATATCCACTGATATTCCAGTAACAATTCAGCCAGAGTTTAATAGCTATAGTGGTTCTATAACTGTTGATCTTTTTATGTTGATAATCAACAATTTCAAAGAAAGAAAGAATATTCGAGTTCTACCTCAATTACATAAGATATTATGGCCAAATATATATAGAGGAATATAGAAATGGGTTGTAGCATAAACGGATGTATTATTTTTAGAAAAGAAAGAAATATAGATGATATGTCAAAAATAGAGAATAAACTTAGAGCTATAATTACGAGAAGTGAAGAACGAGGAAGAGACTCTTACGGAATCTTATCAGTCAAATCAAGTGGTGAAATAATTGAAATAAAGAATTTGGGTAATCCCAGTAAATCCCTTTCTGAAAAGAATCAATTTATAGATCTTAATACAACAATCGTGATTAATACTAACCGAGCTGAACCTACCACTGAATTCATTAGGAACAAACAAGATAGTGATATACCCCCTTTTTCTTCAATAAATAAAAATATATATGTCTCACACAATGGAACTATAGCTAACGACAAGGAATTAGTCGAAAAATATCAACTAAATAGGAAAAGTAAAGTTGATACATCTATTTTACCTATCCTTCTTGAGAAGATTTGGAATAATTCATTAACACATATGCAGAGCATTCTAAGAGATACAATTATTGGGAGCTACGCCCTTGCCATTGTAGATAGACGCAAACCCAATAAGCTATATCTAGCATGTAATTATAAACCACTTTTTCTTGAATATGATAAAGAATTAGATACAGTATTCTTTAGTTCTTTAGAAGAATACTTTCTAATGAAAGAGAAAACTTTGTGGAACTCCGATACTGTGAGGCAAGTAAAATCATATTCTCTTATCGAGATTTCCACTGAGAAGAAGATAGAGGAAGTTTCACTATGGAGATCAGACGAGCTTATTTCGAGAAAGAAAGCACTTGTGGTCTGCAGCGGAGGATTAGATAGCACTGTTTCAGCAAAAATCATGTTAGACAAAGGTTTTGACATAACCCTATTGCACTTTCAGTACCGACATAGAGCTGAAAAGAAAGAATCTGAAAGCGTAAAGCAAATAGCTAATAACCTTAACTGTAGAATAATCACCGTTGATACTGACATTTTCAAAACTGTTATTGGACACTCTACTTTAATTGAAAAAAATAGTGAAATCATGCATGTGGGAGAAGGTGAAAAGGGAGCTGAATTTGCACATGAATGGGTTCCAGCAAGAAACCTAATCTTCTTATCAATAGCAGTAGGCATTGCAGAAGCACATGGTTTTAACGTAGTATCACTAGGAAACAATTTGGAGGAAGCTGGAGCTTATCCTGATAATGAAATGATATTCGTTAAGAAGCTAAACGAAGTGCTACCATATTCAACTAACTATCAAAAAAGAGTAACTATTGAAATGCCTGTAGGCAATCTTATGAAACATGAAATCGTGAAAATAGGCGTTGAGATAGGTGCACCATTGAAATATACTTGGAGTTGTTATGAAGGAAATAACAATCATTGTGGAAAGTGTGGTCCGTGTTATATGCGAAAAATGGGTTTTTTGATAAACGGCCTTGAAGATCCAGTTTCATATCAGAATTCGGAGTAAAAGCTATATCTAGTCTAAACAGATTAATTAATAATTGAATATACTGGTGATCCAATGTTTAAAAGTATTAATTTAGAGATTAAAGAAAATAGTACAGTAAGAAAAATTGATTTCAAAGTAAGAAATTTGTTTTGCTGCGGATTTACAGGAAGAAATCAGGATGCTGTAAAAGCACATGTAGATGAGATGCGTTGTATTGGTGTTCCTTGTCCGGACAGAATACCTGATATTTATCACGTGTCTCCTTACCTTTTAACAAATGAAACCGAAATTGATGTAGTTGGAAAGCGCACTTCAGGAGAAGTGGAAAGCGTTTTTCTTCTAGATCATAATCAAGTATTCCTTACAGTTGGGAGCGATCATACAGACCGAGAAATTGAAAGGTTAAATTATCAAAAATCTAAACAAATAT
>DATBXD010000082.1:0-3144 GCA_036514475.1 Nitrososphaerales archaeon | reverse complement strand
GCGGCCAATGCTGCTGCCAAAGATTTTAAACCGTCAGCATTTGGGTTCTCAACACCTTTGAAGTAAGGCACTCCATTGCCAACAATCTCTCCGATGTACGAGCCAATCGCTCCAAAATCACTTTCCTCATGCAACTTGACTTCTACATTAAC
The DNA here is from genome assembly GCA_036514475.1 of Nitrososphaerales archaeon. Lineage (GTDB taxonomy): Archaea > Thermoproteota > Nitrososphaeria > Nitrososphaerales > JACPRH01 > DATBXD01. Next base: position 2,992 of record DATBXD010000082.1, on the reverse strand, counting down.
TTTCAAAGTGGGCTTACGGTTCTCGTCGAGATGGTAACCATAGTTAGCTGTTTTTCCTATTATCGCAGCTGCTAGAGCTGAAGGGCCTCCTTCCCTGTTTGTTCTTGCACCAAGAACCGAGTTCGCGTAACAAACTGCTGAAGATTCAGACCAAGCTATGTGCTCCTTAATCTTAGGACTATGGTCAGAAAGGTAAGGTGCGCAGGAGCAAATGGGTTTGGCACCTAACCTGAGGTAGTATTCAATAATGTCTAGCTGTTTACTAGCAAACTTCTCTGAAACACCCATCTGTTTCCATAACATGAGGTCCATCCCTGCTGGGTTTAGTGTAGTTGTGACGACAACTTTTTCAGATGACATGAACTCAAGCCACCTAATTCCTGCATCGCCGATAGTTTTGTAACTGACGCCAGATATCTGAGCCATGCTGATTTCTATTAACTTATCAGCTTCGAATATCGTGCCAAGAGCTACGAGTATCTCCATAGCCTTCTGCTTTACAGGACCATACTCACCCTCGAGAATATCAGTTTCTGAAGATGTTAAGTCCAATCCATTTCTACTCTTTTAAAATCCCGTTTATCCCTATCCATAGGGATTGTTGCATCAATAACCCATTTAGTTGTGACGCCTGTACCTGCGGAAGAAGGATCAAGAGAAGACCCTCTGGCGCCTTTAACGAAAAACACACCTTCATCGGGCTTTAATCTAGTAGCGAGTGCCCACTCAACCATTTTCGAATCCCTAACATCGATATCGTCATCCACAATAATTGCCATTTTTAGGCTCGGATGAGCCGAGAGTGCTGCCATGCCTGCGTTCTTTCCTTCCCCCTCATGTCTTTTCTTGATTGATACAACTGCGTGAAGCCAGCAGACCCCCCCCTCAGTAAGAAACACATCTTTGGCCGATGGAACAGCGTTTCTCACAATGGTAAGTATTCTCGGCTCTTGAGGTATTCCCATAAGCACTCTATGTTCAGTCCAGCCTGGAAGAATAACTTGCCATATCGGATTATCTTGCAAATACAACTTGTCAACTACGAAGACAGGCTGCTTACGTATGTTATCCCACGTACCTGTGATATCGACAAAGGGGCCCTCATCTGCCACTTCATTACTTAGAATACGTCCAACCATTACCACCTCAGAATCCACTGGAACATCTATACCATTTACTGTTATACACTTTAGATTGTTATTCAATATTGAGTTCGCTAGCTCAAGCTCATTAAGATTAGGATAAGATGAAGCGGCCGCCAGACAAATAGCTGGGTGAACCCCACAGATTACAATAACATCCGTATCTTTCCCTCGCTGTTGATTCTTCTTGAAAATGTTGAAAAGGTCTCTTGGCAATATTCTAACTGCGAATCGATTCTTGTCAAGATACATCATCCTATGAAATGAAGCATTTTGAAGACCTGAGTCAGGGTCACGCACAAGAATAATCGTCGCTGACGAGTAAAGCCTTTCTTTCTCCGCGTAATACATTACAAGAGGAATTAGTTTTAGTATATCTGGATTTTTGAACTCATTCTTAAGAAAACCAGCTTTTCTAACCACACTATACTTTTTAGGATTAGTCAACGCTTCAGAAAGCGTTTCTACCAGAGATTCTGTTGAGCATCCAAGAATATTTGCAAACATCTTTCGAGACGAACAGACGTTTCCAACAATCGTCCAATTTGAATAACCCTTTACTTTTTCAAAAAGCACAATTTCATCATTTTTACTAAGAAATTGTGCAACCTCAAGCTTAGTTGTTACTTCTTTACTGACCGTAACCTTTTTTACATTTTTAAGATAATCTTTTAGCATTATCCCTCCACTATTACTTTTACCAAGATATATACATACAATTGATTTATCAAAATAAATTACGTTTATTTTCACTGTTTTGAAGTATATTAGACCTTAGGCGCAATTGGTGACGGAGAATTACTCTCACTGGTCATTTTGCGTTCGGTCTCCTTCTGTCTGTTTACGCCACTGTTCCCATTATCCTCAGGTTGACGAATCCAGAGACTATTTCAGTCATCACGTCGTACCGTTTCAACCTGTTTCTGAACTCCTCGCCCATTATGCGGAACTTCTTCAGCCTTGATATTGTGTGCTCCACAACCACCCGTTCTTTCGCTAGGGTCCTGTTGAATAGCTTCTGCTCCTCTGTGAGCTCCTTTATCCCTCTTCTCTTCTTGTATGGTATCAGGGCGTTCATCTCAGGGAAATCCTTCTGAATGCCGTCGTATCCAAGGTCGACACCAGGTTTCACTCTGGGAGGAAGCGTCAGATGGCTCTGCTTGAAGATGTCGTAATCATGCCTCCTCCCTCTGGCGTGATTCGTTCTGTGCACGATCAAGCCTTCCCTGTTCACTGTGAGATGCGTCTTCACCGTGTGCCTCTTTCTCTTCCCCGAATAGTGGGTCTTCCTCTTTCTCCTGTCCTTGGGCCGGGGTATCTCCTGCTCCGTGCCGTCTATGAAGGCCTTGAAGCCTGGGAAGAACTGCTCTACCTCTTCAGGAGTCCGAGCCCTCTTTGCACCCTCGTAGACCTTCTTCGGAATCGGGATGCACCCCTGAATGATGGGCTCGAGCATCCGTATGTCCTTGAGCACGTTGCTCTGATCAAGGTTGAAGAGGAATCCCGCAAGGGTTGACGTGACGTACGTCCTGTAGTAGACAAGCAGCATCAGAAGCCTGTCTCTAAGCGAGAGCTTGAACTGATTTCCAGCACCAACATCCCTCTTCCTCTCTGGTCTGAACAGCCTCTTTCTCTCGTACTCCTCGTACTTTGACTCTATCTTCGAGTAAAGAGAATCGAACTCAGATACCTCAAGGCCGGTGAATGACCTGAAGATCTCCGGCCTCTTCGAGAGCCTTTCGTAGCTAAACATATGTATCAATGACCACATGAGCAAGAGAATGAGAAATCTTACAGCGTGAAGAACAGTAGATAAACGAGCTAAACTTCAACTGCGCCTAAGGTCTATT
>DATBXD010000081.1:0-2394 GCA_036514475.1 Nitrososphaerales archaeon | reverse complement strand
AATCAAAGTTAATATTAATTTCGATTATTATTTTTGTATCTACGATTTTTATTATCTTCTTGGGTCAAAAAAATCTACCACAATATGATTGCAGTAATTGCAATGTAATAATAATATCTATTCATTCTTTACGCGCAGATCATGTTGGTATTGATGGGTATGAAAGAAATACGACACCTAATATTGATCGTTTTTTCAGAAACGGCTATGTTTTTAGAAACGCATTTGCACAGGCACCTCTTACTCTTCCGAGTGATATGACAATGCTTACAGGTCTTTATCCTTCACATCATGGGCTTATATCAGTAGAAGTCGCTGAAACTTTATCTCCAAAATACAAAACATTAGCAGAAATTTTGAAAGCATACGACTATACGACAGTTGGTTTCCACGGAGGTGCCGATGGAACATCTCCTCAGTTCGGGTTTGATAGGGGTTTTGATGAATATGTGATCTACGACTTCGTTGGAAATGATTCCAAACTGATAGGATTTCTAAAATCAAGTGAAAATCAAAAGTTCTTTCTATTCTTAGATACTAGTGGACGAGGTGTTCATGATCCTTATCTGTCTATTCCACCATATGAGACAATGTTTGATAATAACTATCATGGGAAAATAATAAGTGATCTTGACGAGTTTCAAAAACTAATGAAAGAAAACAATATTTCATATGATGATTTTGATTCGCGCAGAACATTCTATTGGAGTTTCGTAAACAAATCGGATTCCCGTGATATACAACATCTCATAGCACTATATGATGCAAATATTTTCAGATATGATGAGTTTTTTGGCAAGTTTTTTGATTATCTAAATTCCTCAGGGTTATTGAATAGAACGATTATTATATTCACAACTGATCATGGTGAAGAGTTTGGTGAGCATGGAGGTTTTATGCATTCAAGACTTTACGATGAGACAATACGTGTTCCATTGCTAGTATTTCTTCCAAATTCAAAGAATGGAATGATACATGAGCAGGTTGGTTTAGTAGACATAGTTCCGACTGTTCTTTCTTTCCTTAACATAACACAACCGGCCGAAATAGATGGCAGAAACTTGAACTTTCTGATTGAAAATCCAAACAATGTCGATACAAATGCAACTCTCTTTTCAGAATTCCTGTTTACTAGAGCAGTTCGCACACCCGAATGGAAGCTTATCAAAAACTTTGAGAGAAATATAACTTACGAATTTTATAATATTAAAAATGATTCTTCAGAGAAAGTGAATCTTGTTGGGAAAGGCATACCAGAAGAGGCAGAGTTAAAAAATCTGATGAAAAACTATGAAATAAGAATGAATAGCACTTACTTTAACCCACAACTCATAAATTCTACTTTTATCGGTTACCCGTAGAGTTGTATGATGCAATATTACTGCAGTCATTAAAATTTATCTTCTAAAGGTTTTATTTAAGACGGCGAAAATTATAATTAATGATTGGTGATAAAATAATTTTAGGATTTTTGATTTTGCTCCTGGTTATAGTATTAATTTTCCCAAATAATCCTTCACAACAATATTCATGCTCGGACTGTAATGTAATAATAATTGCATTTGACGCATTACAAGCAGCTCATGTCAGTGCATACGGTTATCCGATTCAAACAACCCCGAATCTTGATAGCTTCGCAAAAAAATCGTTCCTATTCTCTGATGCAATCAGCCCTGCACCTTGGACAGTCCCTACCTACGTTTCTTGGTTCACTTCCATGTATCCCTCAGAGCACAAGGTTGTTAATAGATACTCGACTTATGTACCGCCTATCACTGTGGTTGCAAACCTGAGGAACTTGACACCGAGCGCGGTCACTTTAGCCGAAATAATGAAAGAGAATGGCTATGCGACAGTCGGATTTACTGGAGACGCTGGCGCACGCGGCGCACAAGGCAACTCGATAGGGTTTGACATTTACATCGACACTCCTGCTGGATTTAACGGCTTTGATTACAGCATGCCCCTTGCGATTAATTGGATCAAGAACAATACTGGCAAAAAATTCTTCATGTTCTTACATGGTTATGATTCGCACGGTCAATACAATCTTATACGCTTCACGAAAAAGTTCGTTGATTTTAATTACACAGGAAGATTCAATGGAACTGTTGAAGAACAGGCAGCTCTTAGAGAGGAAGGTCTTGCTAATGGATATGTGAATGTTAGTTCAGAAGATGTAAGATTCTGGCGCGCATTATATGATGAGAAAATAAACGAAGCAGATGCAAGATTTGGACTGTTTATAAATAATTTGACGCAAAGGGGGTTGCTAAACAAAACTATAATTATTATAACTTCTGACCATGGAACCGAGATCTATGAGCATAGAAGATTCGACCATGGGCATACTTTGTATCAGGAACTGATTCATGTTCCCTTCATAGTATGGGA
>DATBXD010000080.1:0-3413 GCA_036514475.1 Nitrososphaerales archaeon | reverse complement strand
CAGATTCTAATACCTTTTTTGCAGAAGCAGGGTATTGAGATCCTCGAATTCAATCCGTTCCGAGACGAATACTGGAGCTTTCATATAGTGGGCAAGAAATCTTCTTAACCATGCACTGCGGCCTAAGCTAACAAATGCCTGCCACCCGCTTATCGAAGGAAAGTTAGTAGAAGCGTTTCACATCTGAATGAGTTTCGATTTTGATTAACCACAAACGGACACGAATGAAAATAAGCGAGATGCAGGATGGTACACGATACAGGATACATGATGCAAGATGCAGGATAAATGATGAATCATGCATCATGAATCGTGCATCATTTTATTAGTGTAAATTAGTGGTTAATTTGTTACAAAATCTGATAAAATATATAAAGCTTGATGAGCACTATAATAGGCGTTATTGGCACATCAGAGGCTTCAACTGAAGAATGTAAAACGGCAGAAGAAGTAGGGAGAGAAATAGCTAGAAGAAAGGGCATTCTTGTTTGCGGAGGACTCGGGGGAGTAATGGAGGCTTCATGCCGAGGAGCAAAATCAGAGGGGGGGCTAACTATAGGAATAATTCCAGGTATTAACAGGACTGACGCTAATCATTATGTAGAAGTTCCTATAGTTACCGGAATAAGCGAGGCGAGAAATATTATTGTCGTCCGTTCAAGCAATGCTATAATTGCAATAGGAGGTAGTTTTGGAACACTCTCGGAAATTGCCTTTGCTCTTAAGTTAGAAATCCCTGTAATTGGATTAAATACTTGGGAGGTATCAACCAATATTAAAAAAGCCACAACTCCAAAAGAGGCAGTTGATTTGGCTTTTAGTCTCGCTCGCCCTCGGACTTAGCGATGCTTGTGTAAAACGCAAGCCTATTACTCCAAGGGACTTAGAGGACTGCATACGTAAAGATCATCTATTTGCCGAAGAGCAGACTTATCATATAGTCAAAGAGGGAGAAACCCTTTACAGTATATCAAAGACATACGGCATTAGTCTGGAAGAAATCACAGAGGTCAATGGTATAGACGATCCGTCGCATGTTTCAGTTGGACTGAGATTAATTGTTCCAGGGCATAAGATCTCAGATTTAATCTGGCCTGTGAAAGGCAAAATTACCTCGCAATTTGGAAGTAGAGGATGGATGGGTTTTCATTCAGGAATAGATATAGCAGCTCCTAAAGGCACTCCAGTCAGAGCTGTAGCGGATGGGCTAGTAACAGCAAGCGCACCTAGTCTCGACGGTTATTCAGGATACGGGAAGGTTATAATTATAGAACATGGTGATGGGATAAGAACGCTTTATGCGCACAACAAAAATAACTTAGTAGAGATAGGACAATGTATAAGAGAAGGTGAGATTATTGCCGAGGTAGGCTCAAGTGGGAATGCTAGCGGTTCGCATCTTCATTTTGAGATCAGAAAAGATGGAAGGCCGGTAAATCCGTTAGAATACCTGCCGTGACTTTTCAGCCGCGAATTCACTCAGACTTCATCATGAGCTCAGTCGAACGATGGTCACAAATAAGCAAGATACAAGATGCAGGATGCATGATAAAAGATACAGTAAAACTTCATTCATCATGTATCATGCATCGTGCATCATAAATCACGCATGATTCATTCGCGTACAATCTTTTCTATATGATGGCTGAACAAGAAACTATCGAGGAGGAAACATCATGGAAGACCTTAAGAAATACATTAGAGACATACATAATTTCCCTAAGGAGGGAATTATATTTCATGATATAACCCCTCTTCTTCAAAACGGAAAAGCCTTTGGACATGCAATAGATGCGATGGCTGATATGATTAAGGGTAAGAGTGTGGAGTATCTTTTAGGGGTTGAGGCAAGGGGATTTATCTTTGCCTCAGCACTAGCTTACAAACTTAATCTTGGGCTTGTGATTGTAAGAAAACCGGGGAAACTGCCTTATCAAACCTTCAACGCTTCCTACGACCTAGAATATGGAAAAGATATGCTTGAAGTACACAGGGACGCCATCTCACACGGCAGCAGAGTCATTTTGGTAGATGACCTGCTTGCAACAGGAGGAACCGCGGCGGCAGTTGGTAATATGGTGAGAAGGCTCGGTGGAGAAATCATAGGGTACTGCTTTCTTGTAGAGCTCACTGAGCTAAATGGTAGAGAAAAGCTGAGACCCTACCCTGTCTGGTCTGTGTTAGAATTTCCCGTATGAAACCCATTGGAGTCATATTCAATCCATTAGCTGATATAAATAAGAAGCAAACGGCGGAGCAGCTACGTTCGATAAAGAATATTCTCACTAAACATGCATTTATCCGCATAACAAATAACCCAAATGAAATCCCGATGGCTCTCAAAGAATTTCATAAAGACGGTATAAAGATACTCGGCATTAGCGGAGGAGACGGGACAATTGCCCATGTATTGTCCTCTTACATAAATCTCTTTGGAAGTGAAGACTTACCAGTAATCGTCCCCCTAAAAGGTGGTACAATGAATATACTTGTAGCTGAAGTTGGTCTTACAGATGATCAAATAGCTTCCTGCCGTAAGTTAACTCAATATCTCAATCACCAATCCAAACTTCCTACAATAGAACGAGGGCTTATTAAAGTAACTGATAAGAAGCTAGATCATATCAAATACACGTTCACATGGCTTGACGGCCTTCTTTACAAATTTATTAAATGGTACAACAAAGAAGGAGGGGGCGTTAGGGTTGCACTAAAACTGATTCTTAAATCAGGGATAATCTCGCTGACAAACCTTAACCACGACCTTTTTAAAGAGGTAGGATCAAAGGTCTATCTTGATGATAAAATGCTTCCCTTTGAAACCCACCTGCTCATAGCGGTATCTACTGTAAAGAGACTGGTTTTTGGTTTCAGGGCCTTCGCCGAAGAGGCAGTAGCAGGAGAAAGATTTAGTTTTTTTTATTTAAGGCTTCCATATTTCAGGAATGCTCTCTATCAGCTTCCAAGGGTATTATACGCTGGGCTAAAGTCCGACATTTCTGGTAATTTCTTAAACCACTCAGGCAGAATTGTGAGAATAGAAGGAAATAAGGGATATGTCGTAGATGGAGAGGTCTATGAATTTGAAGAACCAACAGACATAACCCTAGAAGTAGGCCCTAAGATAAAAATCTTTTCTATTAGAGACGAGAAATAATAATGAAAAAGATAAAAGTAAACCTAAAGAAAATAGAGGATAGATCATACGATATTCTAATTGGAGAGGATATTCTTAAGAAAATACCCCTAGACTTAAAAAAAGAAAAACCCGCTTATTCGTATGTGATAATATCTGATTCTGTCGTCGCATCTCTTTATGGGCAAAAACTCCTTAGAGCGTTTACAAGTTCAGGACTCAATTCGCATATTGTTTCTTTCCCTGCAGGAGAGTTACACAAGAATAGAGATACCAA
>DATBXD010000079.1:0-17091 GCA_036514475.1 Nitrososphaerales archaeon | reverse complement strand
TGACCGATGCAGAATACGATTGAATCTATGATGTTAGATTTTCCTGAACCATTGGGTCCTGTAATTGCTGTAAAAGATTGGTCAAATTTTATTGAAAAAACATTGTTACCATACGATTTGAAACCACGTGCTTCTATCTTCTTAATGAAGACCATTCTTATTACCTGTTAAGGGAAACTTCATTCTTCATGAGCCATTTTACCGATTCTAGAAATTGGTAATTAATAAGTATAGTGCGCTAACAATTATCATATCAGTGTTATAATGAATCTGTTATTATTCTTCTTTTTATTTTCATTTATCTTCTGATTTTTTCACAATTTTTGACTTACTATCATATTCAGTCATGTGGAACGTATGTTCTTCGCCTGGAAAATTGCCGTTGGTAACATCATCACGATAAGACTCAAGAGCTTTTAGTATGATTTCAGACATATTCGCGTACTTCTTTATGAATTTGGGTGAAAACTTATCATAAAGTCCTAGGATATCGTGCAAAACCACTATCTGTCCATCGCATAGAGGTCCTGAGCCTATGCCTATAGTGGGTATACCTACGTTGTCAGTTATCATCTTGGCAACTTCGCTGGTTATCATTTCAAGTACAATTGCAAATACTCCGGCTTCTTCAAGCGCTTTTGCATCTCTTAACAATACTTCTCCATCGTCAATTGTTTTTCCTTGAACTCTATATCCGCTCCATAGAGTTGAAGTTTGGGGTGTCAGGCCAATATGACCCATAACTGGTATCCCAGCACGTATCATTGCTTCTCCTCTGCTTTTCATTCTGATTCCTCCTTCGATCTTAACTGCGTCTACGCCTCCCTCCTTTACGAATCGTCCAGCGTTTCTTACTGCATCTTCATCACTAGCCTGATAAGACATGAAAGGCATATCGCCAACAATTAGGGCCTTCTTGTTTCCTCTAGTAACAGCTTTAGTGAAGATAATCATCTCCTCTACAGTTATTGGTATTGTTGTCTCATAACCAAGAACCACCATGCTCGCCGAATCGCCAACAAGTATGAGGTCTATGTTCGCTTTCTCTGCAAGTGATGCAGTGACGTAATCATATGATGTTATGCAAGTTATTTTTTTCCCTGACTGTTTTATATTTCTTATTTCTGATATGTTTATTTTTCCCTTCATTTCAAAACCTCATTCGACGCAGATATCTGAATAAGCCTCTTTGAGATGTGACTTATACATTTCTGTAAATTGGACTTATTATCAAATTCTTTCACTATTCTTTCAAGTTTATCTATTGGTTCCTTCTTTAATGAATTGGTCTCTTTTACCAGTAAAGGCATAGCTCTTACAACGTTGTCCACAATTGTTACAGTTGCTGTTTGAGCAGTTCGAGAGAGCGGATTAAGATCTATTGCAATAACTATTTTACCAGCTTCTCGTAGATTTAGAGTTCTATCACCATCTTCTAAAGGTACTAGAACAGTATCAGCAACCAATATTCCTCTAGGATCAACTTTTCTACGATGACTTTCAAAGCCTGAGAGGTTTACAGACGCCGAACTCCCTACTCCAAGCACATCCTTTGCACCGTGTATCAACAACCTTTTCTTTATCAACAATTCTCTTTTTGCTGAACGGTGGAAAAGGTTAACTTCAATCTTTCCTCCTATCAAATTAGCAAGTTCTACAATTTCTTTGGGCGATAGGACCGCAATATTTCCATTTACTGAAATAACAGGCCTTTCTGCAATAAGAAGATAGGCTGCTGCTGCCCTTATTGATGATATGGCTACTGGTGTCGTCTTCTCTCCAATTAGATAGTCAAAAGTTTCTCCTCTGCCTTGTGCTATCAATCCATGTGCGATAACTATTCCTTCATCAAAACCTTTTTTTAGAATTTCTCTTATCCTAAGCGATTCCGCACGTGGATGAGATGATGGTATTTTCAAAATCTTTACAACAACCTTGCTCCCTTCTTATCAATCCGAGTTGTCAATATCCTTAAGCTATTATCTTTGAATTTCATAAATACTCTTTTCAATTTATCAACTTCTTCAGGTTTAACCAATGAAAAAACGGTTTCACCAAACATAGCTACCCCACAAGTGAAACCAGCTTTACCCGCATCATTCAAGACATCTTGAACTCTGGAACTGATTCCTAGTTTATTTGTAAATCTATTTGAAAGTAAAAGGAAGTTTTCAACCGATTGATTCTGAATAAAAATATTTAACAATTCTTCTCCAAATAAAAAAACAGATTTATTCATCTTCATCCATTCTAACATAGATTCAGTTGATAAAGGGCCAAATGTTAAAACCACAACTTGATAATCATCCTTAAAAGGAATTTGCACGATTTTTCCCAAACCTGGGGCTCCAGGTTCTAATCTCGCTTCAAAACCCCCATGAAGCTCGGCCAAAACGGTTCCCAAACCTGTTTTGCAAACAACTTCGGCGATATGTGCTTCCTTAGCTGCTTCAGTATTAGATAAACCTAATCCAAGTGCATCATTCATCGCTAAGGCCAAGCTTAGAGCTGCAGCCCCACTTGTTCCAAAGCCTACTCCAATGGGCAGGTCTGTCAAATGTTCAACAAGAACATGGCACCGCATTCTTGTTTTAACAATGAATCTATTTACAACATACTCCGAAACCACTGCATCTTTTCTAGGTATTCCATTTATCTTGATAACTACGTCGTTGTTCCCTGCCTCTGTTAATTGAACGTTCGTAGTTACGCCTTCAATTATCGAAAAACCTACTCCTTTTGACCCTGACATTAAAGGATCATTCATGTACAAATAAGCACTTACAAACCCTGTAATATGTGCCGGTGAAAATGCCCTAGACTCCACAGATATAGGTCAATCTGTCTTTTATAAAAATAATATACCTAGACCGGCTTCCATATTCAATGGGAAAGATTATTAAGCCTCAAACTGACATTTTTTTTATGCCCATCTCCAAAATTAGAAAATACATCTTTGTTGTTGGAGGAGTAATGTCAGGTCTCGGTAAAGGTGTTACTGTATCTTCAATATCTAAGATTCTTCAAAACACGGGCTTAAAAGTAACATGTGCGAAGATAGACCCATATATCAATGTCGATGCGGGAACGATGAACCCCCTAATCCATGGAGAGGTCTTTGTCACCGATGATGGTGGTGAAACTGATATGGACATTGGAACATATGAACGTTTTCTGGAATTGAACATCCCACGCGAAAACAACATAACTACTGGTCAGATCTATCTAGAAGTAATTAATCGTGAAAGACGGGGTGACTATCTTGGGCATTGTGTCCAGATTATTCCTCACATTACGGATGCAATAAAAAACCGACTTAAAGATATTGCTGGGAAAAGTGATGTCGATATACTAATCGTTGAGTGTGGTGGAACCGTTGGAGACATTGAAAGTCTTCCGTTTCTTGAATCTTTTCGACAAATGAGAATTCAAGAAGGGATTGACAACACTTTATTCATTCACGTTACTTTAGCCCCAATGTTAGACTCTGTTGGAGAGCAAAAAACAAAACCTACACAGCACAGTGTCCAAGAGCTCAGAAGAATTGGTATTCAACCAGATATTATTGTAGTTCGAAGTAGCTTATCACTTTCAAAGGCATCTAAGGAGAAAATATCGCTTTTTGCAAATGTACCATCAAGAAACGTTATTTCAAATCCTGACACAGAATCAATCTATTCAGTTCCCCAAATGTTTGAATTAGAAGGTGTTGTGAAGCCTATATGTGATCATTTAGGTCTAGGTAGTAGGAAGATCGCTTGGGGTTCTTGGCCAACAATTGTCAAATCATTTACCATAAAATCAAGCAAACTGAAAATTGCAATGGTTGGAAAATACGTGTCATTATCCGATAGTTATGTTAGCGTGAATGAAGCACTATTGCATGCAGTCGCTAAAAGTGGTCATTCTCTGAAGATTGATTGGGTGGATTCAGAGCTTTACGAAACTTCTCCCGAATCTATTAGAAACCTCTTGAAGTACGACGCTGTGATTATTCCAGGTGGTTTTGGAAAACGGGGCAGCGAAGGTAAGATTCTTGCAGCCAACTACGTTCGTGAAAACAATATTCCATACCTAGGATTGTGCTTTGGTTTTCAACTTGCAATCGTATCTTTTGCCCGAAACTCATGTAGTCTCAAAGGTGCAAACTCAACCGAATTAGACCCTAATACTAAGCACCCTGTAATAGACCTTCTTCCAACGCAAAAAAATGTAAAAGATATTGGTGCAACGATGAGGCTTGGAGGTTGTCAGATAGATGTTGTCGATAATACACTGGCTAACAAATTATATGGTCAACGTCATATCAGGGAAAGGCATCGTCACAGATATGAATTCAACCAGCGATATTTGAAAATATTCAAAGATAGTGGAATGGTATTCTCTGGCCGTAGTGACAGTGGAAAACGGATTGAGATACTCGAATTACCTGCTCACCCATTCTATATGGCTGTTCAGTACCATCCAGAGTTCATTAGTAGACCGGGTAAACCTGAACCAGTGTTCAAAGGGCTAATATCAGCTGCGATTGAAAGAAATAAACAAACAAGTCGAGTACGTTAACGTTAATAAAACCGCCCTATTTCATCAACATTAATAGGTCGCGCAGATTCTATCGACCCGTCAGGTCTTACTATTTCTCGTCTTCTTCCTCCGAAAGTACCAATAGCTGTACCAATAATATTGTGTCTTTCTAACTCATCTAGTACGATTTTTACCCCACTTGGGTCGACAGATGCCAAAAGTGCTCCAGAGCTGATTATCCTAATAGGGTCAATTCCAAGACTCGTACAAATATTCGATGTTTCCTCAGATATCGGGATGTCCTTAGAATTAATCTTGAACCCAACGTTAGAAGCTAAAGACATTTCATAAATCCCGCCAATGACTCCACCTTCAGTTGGATCATGCATAGCGTGAACTTCTCCGGTATTAAACATGACCGTCGCGTCTTCTACTATACTAATGAGTTTACTCATATTCGAAGCTTTTCGAATCATTCTTTTACTGATATTTAGTCTGTCTTCAAATTCTTTTGCAAGGATTGAAGTGCCTTCAATTCCGGCGGTCTTCGTCATAATAATAATATCCCCTTCTTTCGCATCTCTCGCAGTTACATATTTTTCCGATATACTGAAAGCTGTTGTTGCCACAATCGTATGTTTTAGTCCAGGTGTTACTTCTGTATGTCCGCCTACTATTGTTATTCTAAGACTTTTAGCAGTTTCATCAATCTGATTGATAATCTTCTTTATTTTCTTCTCTTCGCATCCTTCAGGAAGAAGAACTACTGTACTGAGAAATTGAGGCCTATTTCCACTCGTAGCTACATCATTTGCACTTATATTCACCGCGTATAATCCTATTTCATTTTCTACTCCAGTAATTGGATCTGATGAAACGATTAGGTATTTTCCATCTAGCTTAATGACTGCAAAGTCTACTCCGACACTTGGTCCAATAATAACATCTTCAGAACTGAAACCTTTTGAATTTAGGACATACTTCCTTAGTATGTCTATGGAAACTTTCCCATAAGGAAGTTTCAAATCTTAATCCTCCTTTGGCAACGTTTTCTTTTTCTTTTCAATTATTTATCTGTCTTTGGCATAAATCATATTTATACTATTTTTTTGGCATTATTCTTCTTATGCTTCTTGTGAGAGGAATTGACACTACTAAACCAATTATTACTTGTCCAATATTTATTAGTATTTCGACGACAGCTAGCGTTTGTCCCAGTACTAATGTTTCGTAAATATAGTACCCTAGAATCATCTCCATTCCTCCAATAAGGACCGCGAGAGTTACCCATCCTATCTGTGAATCGAGTGATAATGTCACTGCAGTTATTACTATGAAAGAAGTTATTGCAATAATTACCCAGAATATATCTGGAATAGAAATAGATATGATTGTTACATAGGGTGCTATCCCAAGAGTTAACTCCGTGTTTCCAGTAAAATAAGCTGTTCCTGCAAGCCAGATTATTAATGCGAGTGTGACTCCCACGATAATTGATAACATGTTAATTCTTCTTTTATTCTTAGTTTTCAATACATAGTTGCCCATATACCCAACTATGAATCCTTCTACACCCTTAATAATGAGGGTGCCTGGTGCGAAAACCACGTATCCTAAAGCAATATCTGCAAGCATCGAACCAACTCCTCCAGCAAAACCACCAACTACTGGCCCCATTAGAAGCGCTGTAGTGTAAACCATAATTTCCCCAACGTTAAAATATCCTCCTGTTGTCGAAGTATAAGCACTGATAGCCATTGTGGCAACTGCTACAAACGCTGTAAAAATTGATGTGGTTGCGATTGTTCTACTATTAATCTTCAATTTGCCGCACTTTTCTTAAATCTTTTTTAATAATATTTAACTTATAGCCTATATATAGGTAAGAAAATGCATAATCCACATCTTAATTCGCCACCTTTTAGCGTTAAGTGCAGCAAATGCAACGAAGAATACCCTGAAGATCCTTTTAGAACATCATGTGAAAGATGCAATAGTGTTCTATCACTTAATTATGATTGGAGTAAACTCAATATCGATTTCAACACTTTCAAGCGTCGAGTTCCAAGTGTATGGAAATACTTCGAACTATTACCTCTCAAAGAAGGATCAACTGTGATTTCACTTGGAGAAGGCGGAACTCATCTTCATGAATGTCAAAGATTGCAATCACATCTAAAAATAAAGAAACTATTGTTAAAAGATGAAACTACTAATCCTACAGCTTCTTTCTTAGATCGTGGAAGCACCGTTGTTATTTCAAGGGCACTAGAAACTGGCGCTAGAGCCGTTAGTTGCGGCGCAACAGGCAATCTAGGCGCTTCTATCTCAGCTTACGCTGCAAAAGCAGGACTTGAAGCAATAATTTTTATACCAAAAATTCTTGATCCGGGAAAACTTTACCAAATGATAGCTTTTGGCGCAAAAGTGGAATTATCAAAAGATTACTCAACAGCTATTTCTATATCTGAAACATATAATAAAACTCACTTTATAGTCTCTCCAATAAACCCGTATTTTATGGAAGGACAAAAAACAATTGGCTACGAGATGATTGAGCAAATGGGCTGGAAATCTCCAGATAGAATAATTGTTCCAATGGGCAATGGCATATTAATCTCTATGATATGGAAAGCATTAAATGAATTTTTTCATCTTGGACTTATAAATAACATTAATACGAAATTAACCGGTATCCAGACATCGGCAGTTTCACCAATAGTTGATGCATTCAATAATGGCGGAAATACTGTTTGTAGATCTGGAAAAGGCGATACGATCGCACTCGACATAGGTATAGAGGTTCCTTTAGCCGGCGAATTGGCACTAAACGCAATAAAATCTTCAGGGGGAACTTGTATAACAGTAAACGATAATGAAATTCTCGATGCCACAAGTCTTTTAGCAAAAAGTGAAGGCGTATTTGCAGAACCTTCTGCAGCCTCCTCGATAGCTGGCCTGAAAAAAATGCTTGATACAGGATTAATAGAGCGAGATGAAGAAGTAGTTTGCGTTTTAACCGGTGCCGGTCTTAAAAATCCCATTACATCACGTCAACTATTGAAATCAAAACATGTTAGAACGATAGTGCGGAAATATGACGATAGATACTTGACAACACACTTAGGGGAAACAAAACTAAGAATATTACAAATTCTCTATAAAGACGATGTGTATGGGTATAAGATTAGAAAAGACCTGGATGATCTTTTCCAAATATCCGTAAAAATACCTGTGATTTATCAGCATTTAAAAGAACTTGAAAATATGAATTTAGTTAGGCGATCAAGAGTTTACGAAGTTGGTGGAAGACCTGAAAGAACTTATTACTCTATAACTGGGAAGGGGAAAGCCGCCACAAGGTATTTGAAAATAAATTAATATGAAATTTGATGGAGCTTGTGAAGTTATTGAAGGCTAATCCTGCATTGATTGTAAAGGAACTTGAGAAACAAGACTGGACAATACTACACACTATTGAAAGCGAGCTTCTCTTTAAGGAATGGGTTTTCACCGATAAAATCTCTAAATTGACAAGTCTTCATAAAGATGAAGTAAACTATCGCTTAGGAAACCTTGAAAAAAAAGGCTTAGTTACGCGTAAAGAACAAGGATACATGTTGCTAAATTCGGGGCTCGATTCGATATCGCTTAAAGCGTTTGCAAGTAAACAACAAATATCCGCAATTGGCAAAGTAATAGGCGTTGGAAAAGAGGCTGAGGTCTATGAAGCCATTTCTGAAAATGGCACTGAATATGCAATAAAGTTTTATCGGATAGGTCGAATTAGTTTCAGGAACATTAAAAGGACTCGAAATTATTCAAGCTCTGCTTCAACTCACCGTTGGATTCAAATGAGTATTCAAGCAGCTAAAAACGAATTTCAAGCAATGTCGACTCTTTTAGATCATAAAGTATCTGTGCCTCAAGTGATCTCCCGTGAAAGACACGCTATTCTAATGACAAGATTTGAAGGTGTTAAGCTTGCGGATGTTTCACAATTAGAAGATCCAAAGAGTCTTCTAGAAAACATATTGACAAACATAAAAATAGCTTATACCCAATGTGGACTTATAAACAGCGATCTAAGTGAATTCAATATTCTTTTCAATGGGAAAGATATTTCGCTTATAGATTGGCCTCAGGTTGTTGATAGACACCATCTAAACTCAGATTCTCTTCTAGATAGAGATATTTTGAACATTTTAAGATTCTTCAAGAAACGATTCGGGCTTGATTACAATCAGGAGGCAGCGTATTTCTTTGTTAGGGGTTGGCGAAGCACCCTCTTCTAAAAAGAATATAAGCGGCATCATGAATTTAGATTTGAGATATGTCATATCCCAGTTCAAGGATTCGCATCAGCAAGAAAGGTGTTGTGAATATTCCACCGAATTTATTGACCACAGCGGGTTTGAATTCTAGTAATCATGTTTGGATTATTTCAGATGGCAACATTCTAATCATAAAGAACCTGTTCATCGAAAGGCAAAACTCGACGCAGCCTATTTTAAGACATATTCGCAGTGTTTTCAAACGTTTACTATCTAGATAGTAACTATTCTTCATTCCTGCGTTTGGTTGGCTTGATTATTCTATTTTTACGAGTCATGAGTCTCTTTACTTTATTGGCGAAGACATCGTAAAGGGAAGGCAGGTCGTAACCCTCTTCTGAAAAGGCGTAATTCTGATTAGGGGAATAAATTATTAGTTTTACCTCGTATCGTCTTCGATCACTTCTTATCGACTTGGTCTTGATAATTGATCTGATTTCCATAATATCTGGGAATGCTTTTCTCAACCCGATGACTGTTTTATTGAACTTATCGCTTGTGGCCTCAGCTTCAAATGGGTCTTCAGGTAATCCGATTAAGTACGCTGGAATCTCTAGATTGCTCTTCTCTGACTTAATCAACTTCAAAAAATCTCTGTACGTGACTATGCCGTTTATTTCATTCCACAAAGTCACTAAAGAATATGTGGATCTGTTCTTAGTGATATTGTCAAAAACACTGTCTAGATTTTCTTCAATATTGCATGTAATAGGATCAGAATTGGATATCCTAATCAAAGGAAAATCTAGCCTTCTACTCTCATCTTCACTTAAATCCCCTTTTCCTACATTATCAATAGGTAGCATCCTAAACACAATGTCGCTCGATGTTACTATTCCTCTAATCTTAATACCTTCAACTATAGGTATATGATCTATTCTACGTCTAATCATAATATGCCTAGCCTTATCAGTGGAATCTTGTGGATCCATAATTATTGGATTACTTGTCATTATCTGGTTAACTTTGATTTTACTAAGGAAACCTCTATTTAGAGATTTGATTATGGCCAGGGCGTTTATCTGACCCACAATTTTTTTGTTTTCAACTATTGGTAAAGCTCTAAAACGATATTGCTCCATAATTCTTGCTGCATTCTCAACGCTTTCATTAAGACTAATTTTTGGAACATATCTAACTGTAGATGAAACCATTCTTTTTGTTCTATTGCTAATTTTTAATATATCGCGTGTTGATATCATCCCTACTCTGTCTCCTATTTGCACAAAAACCTCATAAACTCCTTTATCACGTAGAATTCCTGCAACCTTAGAAATCGGCAATTCCGGCGAAACAATATTAGCTTCATCATATAACTTACTTACCATTGTTCTTCCCAATTCTTTGAGACTCATACTTAACCTACGGAAAGAACAACACATAAACCTAGCTTTATTCAATCTGCATTAAATATCTAACAGAATGATTCGACAAAAAAGTTATATTTTGAAAGGATGCGATATTATATTAATTATATTTTTTCGTAATCGTTATTATCGTCACTTTTTATATTCCTATAATTACTTTTTTCATTCTTTTGTTATGACCATTTCACGAATTGATAAAGATGTTTAGATTAGAGGCTAGATAATTATTGGTGCGTAAAACTATCGTAAACATGTATTGAATATGAATCATGAGAACAATATTAATAACAAATTGTTTCTAAAACAACTTTTCATATCTGAATTCTACTTTGATCAAACTAGCTTAACAAGTATCAGGTATGATAATGCTGATAAACTTGCTGCAGCTGGAATCGTAATTATCCAGGTCCACATTATTCGTCTTGCTACGCCCCATCTTACTGCTGAAAGTCTTCTTGTTGCTCCAACTCCTATTATTGACCCTGCAATCACATGAGTAGTACTTACTGGAATACCCATCATTGTTGATCCAATAACTATGGCTGCCCCTGACGTTTCAGCGGCAAAACCGTGCATAGGGTCAAGTTTTGTTATTTTGCCTCCCATTGTGTGAACTATCCTCCAACCTCCTGTCAAGGTTCCTAAAGCTATCGCTAAATGTGCCATCATAGCTACCCAAAAAGGTACATAGAATTCTGGACCTAAATTACCCGTACTGAATAGCAGCACAGCTACTATACCCATTGTTTTCTGCGCATCATTTCCCCCATGACTTAGACTATAGAGCGCAGCTGAAAAAAGCTGAAAACGTCTGAAGTATTGGGTTGTAGAAGTTAAGCTTCTTTTTCTGAATGTTTTTATTATTAGCGACATGACAAGGAATGCAGTAGCTGTTCCTGCAAGCGGTGATATCACTATAAATG
The DNA here is from genome assembly GCA_036514475.1 of Nitrososphaerales archaeon. GTDB lineage: Archaea > Thermoproteota > Nitrososphaeria > Nitrososphaerales > JACPRH01 > DATBXD01. The sequence continues at coordinate 5,943 of DATBXD010000079.1, read as the reverse complement.
CTAAAATATTGCTAAATGGGCCAATAGCAATTGATTCAAAACCTGCCTTCACAATTGCTGCTCCTATCAACCCCCCGATAAGGGCGTGCGAAGAGCTTATTGGAAGACCGAAAAACCATGTTATTAATATCCATGCGATTGCACCCAATAATGCTGCCAATATTACGATTGGTGTTATTGTAATAGGATTAACAATTCCCTTACCTATTGTGTTTGCAACTTTAGGTTCAAAGACAAAGAGTGCAATGAAATTAAACATCGCCGCCATTCCAACAGCCTTCAAAGGTGATAATACTCTTGTTGAAACTACTGTAGCTATAGAATTAGCTGAATCGTGCATTCCATTGAAGAAATCAAATGCAAACGCTACTACTATGATTAGTATTATTAATGGTTCAAACATCCAAAGATTCCTTTACCCAGCTTGTTTTTTTATTCGTTGGGATCAACTGTAATGAGAGTATTTTAGCTATGTTTTAACACGATATCTCTAAGTAGATTAGTAACATCTTCGCATACGTCAGTTAGTCTTTCAAGATCTTCGTAGATTTCTTTGTACTTAATTATTGATATTATGTTGTTCTGATTAAAAAGTTCCGATACGGATTGGTTCAAGAGCTCATCAGCTTCATTTTCAAGAAAATGAACTTGAATATTTCGGTATTCAATCTCTTTCTTATCAAGTTTGCGCATTGATAGAAACGCTGCATGTAACTCAGTAACTGAATTAAGAATTACTTCTGCAAATAGTATCATCGGGTGAGTTACTTCATTAATACCGTAGAAATAGAGCTTATTCGTTACAGTATATATATGGTCAAGGACGTCATCATAAAGAGAAGCTAATCTCTGAATATCTTCCCTGTCAATTGGTGTTATAAATGTACTTACCAGTCGATTCTGAATCTCGTGAACTATTTCATCCCCGCGATGTTCAATATCCTTGATTTCTTTGCGTTTAACGTCAACATCTTTATAATCAAGAAAGAGCTCACGTAGCTTCTTAGCTCCATCGAGTATTAGCTTTGATTGCTCTTCAAGGAGCGTAAAAAACTCCTTATCCTGTGGTATAAACCATTCTTTTAGATTAGAACCTATATTCATCTCTTTTGTCGACAAGCTGTGCAATTTAACTTGAATAATTACATTTCGCAATAGGCCTACTTTTTATTAATCTAGCAACTCACTTGTTACTTGTTAATCAACAATCTTATTATGTAGATGAGATGAAATAAATGAAGTTTCTTATTTTTATCATTTTCCAAACATTATTCCTTGAATTAGTATTGGGTGACCTTATTTACGATAGGAACATTTGATGATTCTTCAATCATTATCTTTAAGCATTATTTCCACTCATCTTACCTTCTCTATTCGGTTAGTTCACATGACTTTGTTATTCTTAGTAATCGTATCTACATGGTTATTATTGTGGGGTACGACTTCGATAGATTATCCCAGATTATTGTCACAATGTGTGTTCTTAACAATTATGTTTGACTATATCTTCAAACCATCGTGTTTTCTTATATAATCCACAAGTCCGCCTTCAGAGAGTATTTTCATCATGACCGGAGGTATTGGTGGAAAACTAATTTCCAGTCCGTTGGTTTCATTTACAATCTTTCCTGTTGCAAAATCTATTGTGATGGTGTTGCCCTCCTCTATTTTATCAGTATCGCAAATAATTACTGGTAATCCAATATTAATCGAATTGCGATAAAAAATTCTTGCAAAGGATTTTGCCAAAACAGCGCTCGCCCCTGATAGTTTAATCACGACCGGTGCGTGTTCTCTACTGGACCCCATTCCAAAGTTTCTGCCTGCCACTATAATATCGCCTTTCTTGACATTAGGGGCGTAATCAGCTCTTGCGTCTTCTAAGGTGTGTTTTGCAAGTTCAGGAAGATTAGTTCTAAGATGAAAGTATCTTCCAGGGCAAATATGGTCTGTGGTTATGGAATCTCCGAATTTCCAAGTTCTTCCACTGATCTTCATATGAAATCCCTCGGGTCTGTTATGACTCCAGTTAAAGCTGTAACTGCTGCTGTAGCAGGTGATGCGAGATATGTTTTTGCCATAGGATTTCCTGTTCTTCCTTTGAAATTCCTGTTTGAAGTTGTTAGTACATTCTCTTCATCAGCTGGAACACCACCCAGAGCTCCAAAACATACTCCACAACCAGGAGGTGTAACTGAAGCGCCTGATTGAATCAAAGTTTGGATAGTTCCATCGTTTAATCCTGTCAATAAAGTCTCACGTGAGGCAGGTGTTACTATTAGTCTTAAACCAGACTTTACTTGTCTTCCCTTCATTATTCTAGCAGCAATACGTAGATCTTGTATTCTTCCATTTGTGCAGCTTCCTATAAATACTTCCTGAATCTCAGTTCCAGTTACCTCTCGAACTGGTTTAACTTTTTCAACATTATCAGGCAAAGATATTGTTGGCTCGATCTTATCTGCTTCAATATTCCTCACATCTTCGTATTCAGCGTCATTATCTGGGGTTATCGTCTGAAACTGGTCTTCTCTCCCTCTTGATTTAAGATAGATTCTTGTGAATTCGTCAGTAGGCACTAAGCCAACTTTTGCACCAGCTTCAATAGCCATATTAGACAAAGTCAATCTCTCATCTATGCGCATATTGGAGATTGTGCTCCCAGTATATTCAAGAGCTTTGTAATTAGCGCCTTCAGAGCCGATTAAACCGATTATACTTAGAATCAAATCTTTGGCATAAACCCCTTCTAGTAATGAGCCGGTTACTTCTATCTTAATTGTTTCTGGTACTCTAAGCCATGTTTTTCCTAAACCTATTGCCACTGCAATATCGGTGGCCCCCATACCCGTTGCGAAAGCACCTATCGCGCCAGCAGTCACTGTGTGAGAATCTGTTCCGAGAATTACTTGACCCGGACTAGCATAATCTTCAGCAAGAATCTGATGGCATATCCCTTCACCAGCTTCAGAAAATCTGCTACCTGTCTTTCGCGCCCATTTTCTAAGTAACTGCTGATTATTAGCTGTTTCCTTGTTTGGACTAGGAACTGCATGATCTAATATCAGAATAGTTCTTTCAGGGTGAATTGGATTTTCTATTGATAATGTTACAAGCTGATCTAATGTTAAAGGTCCACTAGCGTCATGTGCAAAAACATAGTCAACTTCAGTGACTAGTATCTCTCCAGAAGTTAGGCTCCTACCAACCTTTCTTCCAAGTATCTTCTCACTCATTGTTTGACCCATGAATCTCTGACTCTCACATTGTTATTATTCAGCATTAACAATTCATATTTTATTCGCTTGATAGAAATCAATAGCTGCATTGACAGCTGCTCCGGATTTGAGTGGATGTCCCTCTAGTCTTAACGCAACCTCAAGCGCACTTAAAGCGAAAATCACATTCCTCTCACATGAATTAATTCCCATTAGTCCTACGCGCCACACTTGACCTTTCAGTTCACCAAGACCAGCTCCTATATCCATGTTGAATATGTCTAGGATTCTTTGTCTGACTTTCACGTCGCTGACGCCATCAGGTACACTTATAGCGTTAAGCGAGGGTAATGTGAACTCTTCTTCTGTGTTCATACTTAATCCAGCTGCTTCTATTCCCTTCCTAAGTGCCTGAGAATTTCTTAGATGCCTCTTCACCCGAGATTCAATTCCCTCTTCTAGAGCTAATCTCAAAGCTTCTCTCAACCCATAGACGTTTATTATTGGTGCCGTATGATGATACATTCTTCTCTCACTCCAATATCTTTCTATAAGCGTGAAGTCAAAGTACAAACTAGATACAGGTTTCTTCCTATTTCTAATACGATTCATAGATCTTTCGTTGACAGTTATGGGCGAGGCACCTGGAGGTGCATTTAGGCATTTCTGGGGGCTGCTATAGCAAATATCAATGCCCCAATTGTCTATTTCCAGCTCTACCCCAGTAAATGAAGTCACTGCATCTACTACTAGTAAGGCATCATATGCTTTTGCTATCTTCGCAATTTCTCTTAACGGTTGAAGTGCGCCGGTTGATGTCTCTCCTTGAACCAAAGCTATAACATTTGCTTTACTGTTCTTTAACTTATTCTCAATCTCTTCTTTAGTAATAATATCACCCCATCGTTTCTTAATCTCAACCGTCTTTCCTCCCCATCTTCTAATCATCTCAGCCATTCTTTCAGCGAAATATCCATTGAGACCAACTACAACCTCATCTTCTTCTTCAATGATATTACAAATAGCAGCCTCCATAGCTGCTGTTCCCGTACCAGATATTGGGATAGAAAACTCATTACTTGTTTTAAAAGCTGCCGCGAGTAGTTTTCTAGTCTCATCCATGACTTCTATGAAATATGGGTCGAGATGTCCAACGATCGGCATAGAGATTGCTCTAGAAACAATTGGGTGAATATTACTTGGACCTGCACCTAGCAAGAGTCTATCTGGTGGGTTGAGCTCCTTCATCTACATCACCTTGGTTACAGTATAATATATATTAATGATTCAAGTATTATGACTATACTAAAAGAGGTTAACTAATGGTCGTTAAGTTTAGTGAGCTTTCAATTTCAACTGGAAAGAAAATAGAAATAATTGACTTAACAAAGTCCGTAGTTGCGTTCATCAGAGATATCAATGTGAATTCGGGAATATGCATCGTTAATTCTGTTCATACAACCGCTGCTATACTGATCAACGAAAATGAATCAGGCTTAAATCAGGATGTTTTGAATATAGTAACAAGCATGTTTCCTCCTGATGATTATTGGCTACATAACAAGATCGATAATAATGCGAGTGCACATATTGCGTCAACTTTCTTAGGCAATTCAAAGATATTACCGGTAAGAAATGGGCAAGTCGTAAAGGGTGAATGGCAAAGTATATTTCTATTGGAACTAGATGGACCTCGAACTAGGACTGTTCTAATAGAGTTTATTGGCGAATGACATTGTGCTGTCTTAATATTATTTTGAGTATCTTAGCTTTTTAGGTAAGTTGTTGTTCTTTATGGTGTTAATAATATCTCAAAAAGATTTGCAGCAAATCCTAAGTATGCGCGAAGCAATTGATGCTATAGAAACTGGATTTATTGAACTTGCAGAAGGCAATGTTCAAATGCCTAACCGCCAAATTATGAATAATATTAGCAGAAATGGTTGGATAGGTGTAATGTCTGCATACGTGAAAAACAGAATCATTGCGACAAAAATAGTTACAGTTTATCCTGATAATCCTAAGTTAAATTTACCAACAACCATGGCAACAATCATTCTTAACGATTCCGAAACCGGAATACCGCTAGCAGTGATGGATGCAAGTTATCTTACGTCAGTTAGAACTGGAGCACTGGGTGGACTAGCCGTGAGACATTTAGCAAGAAAAGATGCAAGAACCGTTGGCATATTTGGCTCAGGTGTTCAGGCTCGCGCCCAGCTCGAGGCTATTTCTGAAGTTATGAATATTGATCTAGTGTATATCTTTGATCTATTACCTGAAGCGTCAAAGAGATTTGCAGAAGAAATGTCTAAGAAACTCTCGATAAAAGTTGTTTCCGTGAGAAAAACTGATCTTGCTGTAATTAATTCTGACGTAATAGTGACTGCTACAACATCTAAAATACCTGTTTTCGATGGCTCATTAGTAAAACTTGGTACCCACATAAATGCTATAGGTTCTCATATGTCTGATATGCGAGAAATAGATACTGAAACCGTTGCAAAATCGAAATTCATCGTGGATCTTAAAGATGTGGCAATAAAGGAATACGGTGAGCTAATAATACCTATTTCAGAAGGCGTAATAACTTCAGATCATATTTACGGTGACTTGGGTGAGATAGTAACTGGAAAGAAAAAGGGGCGCGTCTCATCGCAAGAAATCACTTTATTCAAGTCAGGCGGACTAGCTATTCAGGATGCTGTCACAGCTAACTTAGCTT
>DATBXD010000078.1:0-2536 GCA_036514475.1 Nitrososphaerales archaeon | reverse complement strand
TAAATCGGTTCCTGTCCAGACTATTTCGCTTGAGGAGGATGCGGCCAGAATAACAGGTGAGTCCAAGGATGTGCGTGAATATTGCCTGGATCGTCTTAGTATCCCGCTGGTAGAAATCGCCCTCGCCCCCTTCTCAGGGACAGCCAAAGAGGTTCAGGAGCTTGCGCTTTCGCTAGGTAGGTTGCTGAGGTCTACCCGCAGGGTTTCTAGAGGACTCGGAACGATAAGACAGGATGTCAACGTTTCTATTCTCGGTGGAAATGTTGTTGAGGTTAAAGGAGTTCAAAAACTGGATTTAGTTGAAAAGATTGTTGAGTTTGAACAACATAGGCAATTGGCACTTGTTAATCTAAAAAGCGAATTTGAAAAAAGAGGCTTAATGCCTAAAAATTATCGGAATGAACCAGATGATGTATCTAAATGTTTCGAAGACTCCGCTAATGAAGTTGTTAAGAGCGCATTGTTAAAAGGTGGTGTCGTTTACTCGTTGAAACTGAAGGGGCTTTCAGGTTTACTGGGGTTTGAGCCTTATCCAGGTGTGCGATTTGGGCGGGAGCTAGCCGATATCGCAAGGTTTTATGGGTTAGGTGGCCTACTCCATTCAGATGAGCTGCCAAACTACGATATCTCCCATTCTGAAGTGGATGAAGTTAGGCGAATGCTTAAACTGAAGAAGTATGATAGTTTTCTTCTTCTTTCTGGTGAGAAGAATAAGATAATCTCTGCTTACGAATCTATAGTGCAACGTATTCACACCGTTTTTATCGGTGTTCCTGCTGAAACAAGGGGCCCCACTCCTGATGGGAAGACCAGATTTATCAGGCCAAGGCCAGGGTCTGCTAGAATGTACCCTGAGACAGATATCCCGCCTAAGATAGTAAGTCTTGACATGATTAATGAAGCTATACGTGAGATTCCTCGTCCATGGACTGAGCAGATATCTGAGTATGAATCAAAGTATTCTCTAAGTAGAAAGCTTGCGTTTCAGATTTATGACTCGCCCCATCAAGAAGTATTCGAGCGCGTTGCAGTTGAGACCAAGATTCCTCATAGCTACATAGCTGCTACCCTCACAGAGACTTTGGTTAGTCTCTCTCGAACAGGGCTTAACATTGGAAGTCTAACTGACAGCCTGATCTCATCTTTATTCTCATTGCTTGATAAGAAAATGGTGACAAAGGAATCAATTCCAAGCATAATCGAGTTATTAGCAAGCGATAGTTCTCTAACTGTGGAAGACGCCGTAGCTAAACTTGGGATAAGTTCCATTAATGATGAATCAGTATCGGCCATAATAAGGTCTGTACTGAAGGATAATGAGTCTTTAATCGCCGAAAAAGGCCTTATGGCGTCAGGATCGTTAATGGGGCAAGTAATGTCTCAGGTTCGTGGAAAAGCAGACGGTAAGAAAGTCAGTGCTATTCTAAAGATAGAACTTGACAAGTTTATCAAGAAAAATATTTAATTTGTAAGTTTACTGCTTTCAACACTGTTGAATATTTCTTTGATACTCGAAATATCATTAGGTGTATTTATATTAATGAAGCAGCATAAGTTAGTGTCTATTTCTCTGAATTTATCTACATTGACGTAATTTACTTTCTCTAATCTTTCTATTGCGTCTTTGAGCTTTATTTTATTATCATTTATTGCTCCTCTGAAGGCTTTTAGAGCGGATGGAACATGGTAGACTGCGAACAACGGCTCGATATTTCCATTAGGCCAGCACGGTATTGCCAGATCGTATTCTAATGCAGATTTCTTTAGGATCTCTATTACTTTGGCGTTTGCAAATGGCAAATCAACAGCCAATACAACTGCATACTTGGCTTCTATTGCCTCGAGACCTGTTACTATTCCATATATCGCTGCTTTGTTTTCATTTGAATCTTTTTCTATTCTTACCCATCTTGGCAATATTGAAGTGTAATCACTTGTTTTATCATTCTTACCTATAGCTATCACGATGTTCTTGGAAACTTTTGAAGCAGATTTAACGATGCGTTCAATCAAAGATTCACCGCCTATTTTTAGAAAAGATTTGTTTAACCCCATTCTACTGCTTTTCCCACCTGCTAAAATAATCACTCCAAAATCGTTTCTCATCTTTTTCTTCCCATTATCTTGTTTGAATTATTATTGTAACTCATTTTTTTCTTCTATAAAAGGAAATTATCCATATATTTCCTTTTATATAATTCAATTAGATGACTACATCTTCTTGGAGTTGTTTGTTGGAAGCTATTTCAATCTGAACCTCAAAAGCTGATCCATTCTTTGATTTCTATCTAGCTTCTATATCAAACATTGATTTGTGAGGACAGGGAAAAAGGTGATTGACCTGTTATGTAGAACATATATATAGACGAAGAAAAGCGGCAACTTTCTCCTATATTTTAGGATTTTTGTTGTGGATCGTTATGAGATTGTGAATTAGATGTTGAGATTTCATTCTGTTATCATCAGGTGGGTTTTGTTGTTAGTTTTGTTCCGTGATTTTACTCATCAGCTTGTGACCTTCGGTTTTGATGTTTAT
>DATBXD010000077.1:0-8292 GCA_036514475.1 Nitrososphaerales archaeon | reverse complement strand
CTGAAGATCTCCGGCCTCTTCGAGAGCCTTTCGTAGCTAAACATATGTATCAATGACCACATGAGCAAGAGAATGAGAAATCTTACAGCGTGAAGAACAGTAGATAAACGAGCTAAACTTCAACTGCGCCTAAGGTCTATTATATTACTTAACAATCTCATAAATTATTACTCCTGCAAATATCCCATCACTCATTTGTGCTAGGCTCGGTGACATATACGCAAGTTTTAGAGGGCCAGTACCGTCGGTAGGATATTTTATGTTATATACATAAAGGGCTCCAAGTCCCTGTTCATATTGTGTCTTATCAGAAAATGTTACTTGATCTCCTGTAAAATCCATGTATCCAACAAAACTAAAAGGAATCATGTTCCCAAGAAGTGTATTTTCCCAGAAATATGGTTTAGGTGTGAATTCATCTTCTTCTAGGAAGTCTGTTGCGTTCAAACCACCAATCTTGATAAACCACTGTTTCTTACTTTCATCTCCGTAAGTTCCTAATATTGTGAATGATTGATTTTGATATGTGAAAGATTGGCCAGTAACAAATACTACCACGTAGTCCGATTTCAAATCTTTCAATATTCTTATTCCTTCTTTTTCATTTGACATGAACATTCTACCAAGTTGAGCTATGCGAGTAGAGTTTATCGTTGCATTATCTGCTAAACTAGTTCTATTACCCATTACAGATATCCAGTAACCATAATCCCACCAAGCGGCGAAAACTGTCGGTTTTCCATCTGATTGATTTACTGGACTACTAGACCTCATCCAAGAAAGTGCGTCTAGCCAATCTGGAATATTTGCTCTCAAGCTAGTTGATGAACTAGCTATGCTTGCTGGGAAATCAGCTGAATCAATCCAGTTCACAGGCGATGGATACACTATTGGAAAGGAAATAATGCCTATTATAAAGATGGAATATGCAATTCTGACTGCACCGCTCACGTCGTTAAGCCTTATTCTCTTCTTAATTGTTGATACAACATTTTGTCTAAAAATGGTTGATGTAAGTTCATGAAAGCCGATTCCAGATAATATAGCAAAAGATAAAGAAGCGAAAACCATCAAACGAGCGAATGATGACGATATATACAATGAACTCAAAGCAAATATGAGCGTAAATCCTATTGCTATGTTTCGTTTCTTAATTATCATTATTACTCCAAAACCGCTCAAGAATAATAAAGCAAAATATGATGAAAGGAAATCCGCACCAGTTGGAGTTTGATGTTCAGCGACAGATTCTATTAGTGCATTATCTGATTTTATAAAAGGGTCAAGTACAGTTAGATATCTTCCACTAAGATTTGTTACTGCGCCAAAACTTAATACTACTAAACCTATAAGACCAAATACAAATGCTGTTTTTAGGATTGTTTTGGTATATATCGCTGGATCTACTTTGCTTTTTATTTTATATGCAAAAAACGCGAATAACAAGCCTCCTATTAAAGCAATACCTGCGGGTCCAGTTATTATTGATGGACCTGGACGAGGAAAAATGGAGCTGACAATAAGGTTTACTGCGGTAAATATACTTCCAAAATATACTGTTCTCTTGAGATCTGCTTTAAGGAAAGGTGTAGCGAAGATCAGTAATCCAAATAGCGCGTTGAAGTACAATGAACCACCCCATGCTGAATTTGAATATCCTAATAATAACCCAGAAATTATTGACATAATAGTTAACTTAATTCTTGAACTCTTTTCGTCATATAATTTTAGAAAAACATAACTACCTAGCGTTACTAATAATAGTGCTAAAGGCTCTGATTTATACCAACCTAAAGTTCCTCTTTGAATAATTGGTGGTGAAAAGTCAATAACAAGAGCTGCTAATAATCCAGCCGGTACACCGCTTATCTTCTTCACTAAGAAAAATACTGCTAAAGTTGTTAAAGCTCCAAAAACAGCTGGGAGTAATACCGTAAAGTCATATAATGAGTAGTTTATTCCAAGCAAATGTTTTGATATTAGATATAATGTTGCTCCGGCAAAATGCAATCCATCTTGCGACGAACTGGCAACCGGTCTACCTTCCGGGTACCATGTACTATAATCTTGCCATTTGAAATAATTTATAGTTGGATCATTTGAGAAAATCACTCCAAACCCGTGTTGTTCAACGTTTTTCACTATGAACTCAGTTGCATAATAATCAAAGTAAGGATCATATTCATGAAGATAGAAACCATATTTCGCAGGTAATGATCTTATCATAAAAGAACTGGAAAATATTGCAACTATCGCTAGTATGGTGATTATTGTTCCTCTTTTCAATTTAGGTCTCTGGAAAATGTTTGAAGGAGTATCTATCTTCATTGTCAATCTTACACCGTATATAACATGGTGGAAGAAAATTGGTGTTTAAAAACTTCCCGAATAATAATCAGGAATGATTGATTTAATCTAGTCATTATTTGGTATTTATCAATTCTTATTTGAAAATTATTTAATTCTCTTTGCAATACTGAAAGATTAGCCATGGAACTAGACTTGTTGTAAGCCAAATTGATCATCTCTAGTGATTCGATAAAATTCTATGCAGTCGAATCCGTTGTGAGTGATACGGTTTGAAGATATTAGAATGACAATTGACCCAAAACCGCATCACAGCAGTAAATCAAACGATTTGGTGATAAAACAAATGGATATTATGTTAAAAATAATATTAAAACAATTCGTCAATCTTTTTTACTTAAACTAATATAGCTTAGCCCACATATGAAAAAACAAAATATCAAGAAGCCATCTATTAACTTCATTCCTATAGGTGTTAACAGGAAGATATGTCATTTCAATCTTTCCAATACCATAATTGAATCTATAGACGAAGCAGATGAGAAAATTAACGATGGTGATATTTTAGTTGTATCAAGTAAATTTGTTTCTATGTCAAAAGGTCGAATGGTTAACTTGAATGAGGTGATTGTAAGCAAGTCCGCTGAAAGGCTTGCTGAAAAACTTAAGATGGATAGTCGAGTTGCCCAATTAGTACTGTTGGAATCGGACCGCATTCTGGGTGGAGTACCAGGTTTTGCATTAGCTATAAAGGATGGTGTAATAGCTCCAAATGCAGGCATAGATAAATCAAATACGCCTGCAGGATATGTTATGCTTTACCCGACCGATCCTTTTCGAGATGCAGAGGAGATAAAAAGGAATGTTATTGAGCGATTGGGTAAACGCATCGGTGTGATTCTCACCGATAGTCGTCTAATGCCATTAAGAATTGGAACAACTGGAATAGCATTAAGTGTTGCGGGTTTTGAACCACTAAAGGATGAACGTGGAAGAATAGATATTTTCGGAAATGTTCTTAAGGTAACTCGTAGAGCATTGGCTGATCAAATAGCTGCCGGTGCTCAGATTGTTATGGGTGAAGCAGATGAATGTTTTCCAATTGTTTTAGTTAGAGCATCAAATATCTTAAGCTGGAACTTGACAGACAATTCTTTTGATTCGACTAGTCTAAATGTTGATTTTGATGATTGTATTTATATGCAAGGTATAGATCGCAAAGAATTTGAATATTAGGCTACTTTAGTTATTTTGAAAATATGGATTATTTGTAGCGGTATTCTTACCGTTAAGACTTGCTCATTATTTCAATTGAGAAGTTATTTTGAGATAATATTGAATTACATTTATTACATTTACCACCTGTTTTTTTTAATAAATCTTTTACCGGCTTTAATTCAAAGCCAAAATAGATGTCTGTATTGCATTTAGAACAAACCACTTTGAATGTCAAATTACTGCTTAATTTTATATGGCAAGATATAAGATATTAAAGTTCATTGTTTTACACAAGTAGAATAAAAAAAGTAGATGCATTTTTATTATATTTAATTTACTTTTTTGCAATGGCTCGACTAGCCGATGAATCTCCTTATACTTTAGTAATTTGTGAAAAACCTGATTGTAGCTAAGAGAATAGCCTTTGCTTTGAAGGACGATAATATAACTGAGGTCGAAAAGAACAATGTTAAGATATTTATCTTAAGCATGAATGGAAAAAAGTATGTAATATGCTCTGCTCTTGGCCATTTGTACACTGTTGGAGATCCAACTAAGAACCGTCACATATACCCTGTTTTTGATATCGAATGGTTTCCAGCCGATGCGTTTAACAAGAAGATTCAATCTTCAAAAAGAATTAAGATTATCCATGAACTTTCAAGTGGAGCTGATTTATTCATTAATGCTTGTGACTTTGATTTAGAAGGTGAAACTATTGGATATAATATATTGAAATATGCTTGTGGTGAAAAGCAAGAAACATCATTTAGGGCGAAATTCTCCACTCTTACAGAAGACGAATTGAAGGAATCGTTCATGCAAGTTGAGCGAAGAGTAGCTGACGGCTTGGCAAAAGCCGTAGAGCTCGGCATGTATTGGATTTTATTTTTGGTGTTAATCTATCTAGAAAATCAGGAAAAAGATTTGTTGGTTGCAGCGAGTATAAGGGAGGCTGCAGAGCCTCAGCACCCCTACCTCAGAAAGGTTCGATAAGAATTCAAGATCGTCCATGTATTTCTTGCGGCTGGCCAACTCTTTATGTTGTAAATGGCAAAAAACGTTGAAGGCTCTGCATAAATACTAGTTGTGAATAAAAAAAGAGGATTGGTAATTGAAGTGTAAACTTTGTTATAGAGAATCTAATGATAATCTATGCATCTACCATCAAAAAACATACTTGAATTTAACATCAGGTTTTGAAAAATGGTGTCAAGCATACAAAAGAATTGATTGGGAAACTTATATTCAAAAAGTATTTGAAATGCCCGATACTGGAATTTGGGTAAAAGACTGTTGTAAACTTGAAAGTCACATACTGTAGCGATATTAATCATTTTATAACGTGTCTAATAAAAACTTATTACAGTGTACAAAAGAGCAAATTGCTGTTAAGGCGAAATACTAATTGAGTTTCAAAACCAAAACAAAGAAGATAACAAAACAAATCGGAGACAAATTACTAATCACTAGAGCTATAGATTCATCATCAAGTGCTTCTTTGATTAAATTCTTAAAGGGACAAGGTATTGAAACATTGTACTTCTTAGCATTGTTTCTCTTTGCTGCCGGGTTAATCAACGGTATGATTGAAGGTTCGAGACCGCAAGTACAGAGCTACATGATATTTCCACAGCGAGGGATTCAAACTATTCCAGAGACATTTGTCTATATCTTTACAATAGCTACTGGAAGTATTGGATTGTATCTAATTAACCTCGGGGGTCTTGAAAAAGTAAAGAAAAGAGTATCCAATTTCTATGTGGTTTTAGGATTTTCAACCGTGATTTTTGCCTTAGCCATGACCCTTTACATTTTTTCAGTCAAGATCTAATGAAAAGTCTTTTTCAAAGCTATCATCATATCTTTTTATCGATGAAACAAGTAATTGATTGTTTTGTTTGACCAATTTCAGTATCAGATCGCTTCTTCTTTCCAATAGTTTTCCACCTGCATATGATTGTTGCCAAAGCATCTCTCCCTTTTTCTTTCTTGATCTAATCATGCTAGTGAATATTATTTTTCCTCCACCATTAGAAGTAATGTTTCTCAATATGGACAAGTATAATCCTATCTTTCTGTTGCTTTTCGAATAATCTAACACATTTCCATTGAGATTATGAAAAGATGTCACAGAGTCAAACACTATCCAATCTATGTTTGCTTGGTTGACAGAGCATATTTCGGCTATAATGTCGTCAATTTCTTCATGCTTTGGCCTGAATAGAATGACATTTTGGATATATGTAAGATTTCTATTGTTCTCTAGGAATACAGTGAACATCGTATCAATGTCTACATAGAAGATAATTTTTTCCTTATTATACAGCGTTTCTAAAATCTTTGAAATAAATCTTACCTTGGAATCTTGATCATCGCATAGAAATGTTGCAATAATACTTTTCGAGAATAAATTACTGATAATACTCCGTTTGGAATTATTCTTGTTACTGCTCAATACCATTCATCTATCGAAATGTTTTTCAAACTTTACGGTACAATCTTGTTGTGAGAGAAAAGGCGCGAGACATTGATAAAAAGGTAGCTATTGCTACTCTTAACGCTAAAGCCTACTATACACTCAGTTCATTTCTAAAAGATTTGAAAATTCCATTTATCAGTGCTATTCCAGGTCAGGATATTGATGCAAATGTAACACTAGTACTCACCACCACTGGTGAGATGGATATAGTCAGTGACAGAAATCTTTTGTTTTATGAGGATATTATTAACAACTTTACTGTCGCAAAAGAAAGAATATTCTCAATACTTTACAATAATAAGAATGACGCGCTAATGATTGGCATAGATCCTGGATTAAGAACAGGTATTGTTGCTAGTTACTGTGGAAAAACAATCTTTGGAAAAATAACATCATCATTCGAAGAAATATTAACTAATGTTTCTTTTCTAATAAATTCTTCCCACGCCAAATCTAAAGTTATCAGGATAGGTGACGGTGACCATAAACTTGCTGTAGAAATAGCTGAAAAACTTAGTTCTCTCAAGAATGAAAACTTAGTTATAGAAATAGTGGATGAGAGGAGAACAACGAGAGTTAGCTCCTCCTATATCAGAGAACAAAAGGACCTTAGATCGGCCAGAATAATATCATTAAGAAAAGGTAAGATATATTATCATTCATAATCATGACTTGAATAGTTTCAAATTCACTAATAATTATATTCACCGATTCTTTGTCAACCGTTGTGCTATTGTTCCGATTAACCATATTTACTGGTATCTTCAGTAGATGGGAATGTGCCTAGATGGGATTGTACACTAAAATACACCATAATCCCCGACTTGGGTTGTGCGCAATCTATCGTATGTTGCACCGCTTGTCAGAGCAGCCTATGGAGAGGATAGGGAGAAGGGCTTCAAGGAGATTCTTCTGGAGCTCCGTTGTTCGAGGAAGACCGCCTTCTACTGGCTGAAGACTCTTGAGGATCAAGGCTTCCTGTCGAGCTTCTACCTACCCTCAGGCAGAGGCAGACCAAGGCTTCACTACCGTATGACTGAGAAGCTCCTGACGTTCAAAGCCTCATCCCCTCCTCCTTCACCCAAGATAGATGGAGAAGATATCGGAGCCAAGAAGACCGGGTCTATGACCGTCAGACCTATTGCTGCCAACAGAGTAGCACTCGACACCATCTCCGTCAAAGGTGGACCCTCCAAGGAGGGAGACGAAGTAACCATCTCCTTCCGAAGACTTCAACATGCCTGTTCTCATAGAAAGGGAGGAATGTGCAAAGCCCTCCTCCCAAGGACACTACAGAGGTGCGAACTGCGCCTATGTTCCATCATCTCAGCCAAGTTTTAGTGTATTTTAGTGTACAATCCCATCTAGGCACATTCCCATCTACTGATAATAACATACTATTCTAATATATGCACCGATGGACAATGTTCACCAATTCTTTGGACAATATTATTGCAGAAGAATGGTAACATTCTTTATACAGTATTTGGAAGCGTTGAAGAGCTATCGGGTCAAAAACCCTACAGGATTAATAGTGAACTCCAATCTATCTTAGAGTCATTCACTATTTTCGAGTAGTCATTGTTTTCTCATATACATGATAAGTAAGATCGGCTTTGCACATAATCCGAACTTCGTTGTCAGCCTGACTATTATCGATAACTTTGACATCTTTCGTGATTATAATCTTGACAATAGAGCTTGAACTCCTTCGTTTTCTTATTCTATTGCATAGATGAGCAATTAATTGCTTCCCATGAACCTGAAGTTGACCAAATTTGAAACTATATTCAGTCATCGCGCCTTATTTTAATAGATGGTTCCTTCTTACCCACCTTAGCCCCTTTAAGATACTTATCATTTGATTACCAAATGATAAATCCCCTCTATGACTACGAACAAAATCGATTTTGACCTCTATAGAGAGGAATTTTATAAAGATGAAATTATCTTCTTATCGCCCATCCACTTTGCTTTTAGAATATCTATCTAAAAGTTGGTTTTCATCCTCTTGTTGCTCATTTTACATATTTCGACATCGATGTAGCTCAGATACAAGTATTGATTCATCATTTGACACTCTCAATTCTTTCCCATTCCCAAGCCCTTGCAAATTGATCCACACCCAAGATCTTGTTCAAAGATACCTGAGTAAATTGAATTTGGATTTGAACTGAGCTTGGAATTCTCTGCATTGGCGGGCCCATGACATAAACATAATCAAAATCTAAAAACAATTGTGATTCGATGACCTGCCATTTTCCATTTACCTGCTGTGCGGGTAA
>DATBXD010000076.1:0-4787 GCA_036514475.1 Nitrososphaerales archaeon | reverse complement strand
CATCTATTACATTGAACGCGGACGAGGATTTAGAGAACGAGGATAAGACTTACATTGACCTAGCAGACCTTTGGTTTGATACGGCTACGAATGGGAATAAAATAAATGTGTTGGTGGTGGATGTAATTTCAATAGCATACTAATCCCCCCCCTGGCATATAGCGAATTTTTTATATTTTGGAGGAACTATGCGAGTTGAGCTCAGCGGGACAGGCGGTACGGGCACTGGGATTCAGAAGGTTGCAAATGCTGCTGCTTTAGCGGCTTTGGCAGCTCCCCAAGAGGGGGACTTTGCAGTACAGCTTGATACGGACACGCTTTATTATTACAATGGAGCGGCTTGGGTTGCGTACGCAGATGATTCAGACGCCGCAGCCCTAGTTGCTGTAACGACAGCGATCTCAGACCATTTATCGGACACTACAGACGCGCATGATGCATCGGCCATATCATTCTCCCCAGTTGGTACAATTGCGGCGACGGACGCGCAGACGGCAATAGCTGAGGTAGCAACAGACGCGGCGACGGATCTTTCAAACCATGTCGCTGCGGGAGATCCACATCCTGCGTATGCAACGGACACTGATCTTTCAAACCATTTATCGGATACTACAGCGGCCCACGCGGCCACTGCCATATCTGTAGCTCCCACTGGAAACTTAGCAGCAATAGAGGTTCAGGCAGCTTTAAATGAGCACCAAGGGGATATAGACACCCTGGTGACTGCGAGCCATGCAGCGGTTACGATAGGGGCATTTGGAGGCACTCCGAACTCTACAGGGCTATCATTGTCTACACAGGCAATATCTATGCAGCCAGGGGACGAGACGAACCCTGGGGGCATAAGTACAGCAGCGCAGATAATGGGTGGTGAGAAGCGATTTCCTGGTGGTGTTCATGTTGGAGCGAACACAGCACTGGGGGCAAGTGAGATATTCAAAGTAACATCTACAACCTTGGGGGCCATATCTTCTCCTGTAATGACTACAGCGCAGAGGGATGCAATTGGGACTCCCGCAACGGGCTTGAGGGTATATAATTCTACACTTAAGCGTCCTGAGTTCTATGATGGAACGCTATGGCAGTCTGAGAGTTCTCCTAATACTGCGGCAGCGCAGACACCCGCAGATGCAACAACTCCCACAATTTTGGGATATAGAAGACAAATTCTTCCCATTTCCGGAAGTGGTGGAGCAGTTTCTTTAACGGACTTATCAGTATCTAACAATTTGGATGGGGATGAATTAACCTTAGTTGGTGGAAGCGATACGAACACTGTTACAGTGGTGGGTGCAACGAACACGCAGGTTAATGGAAGCTGTACACTGGCTAATGGTGATACTCTTACCTTGGTACTTTACAGTGCTAAATGGTACGAAAAGAGCAGGTCTAATTAATGAAGTCGATTCAGGAAGTTTCTACGGAATATACTCCAAGGGTTCATCAAGCGTTACTGCATAAAGCATTAAAGAGATTTAATGTATTGATTTGCCATAGGAGATTTGGAAAGACAATTTTTTCAGTAAATGAAATGCTAGATCAGGGGCTTAGAAACGAGCAGAAGAATCCCCAATATGCCTATTTAGCTCCCACATTTGGTGCCGCAAAGAGAATTGTTTGGGACATTCTCAAGGATGCGGTTAAGAATATTCCAGTTATTGAGACGAATGAGGCTGAGTTAAGAGTAGATATTTCTAGACCTGCAAAAAAAGATAGGGTGAGGTTTCAATTATTAGGGGCAGAGAATCCAGACTCTCTTCGAGGAATTTATCTTGACGGAGTAATTCTTGATGAATTTGCAGTAATGAACCCAGAAGTGTGGACACACGTTATCCGTCCAGCTCTTGTGGATAGGTGTGGATGGGCGATATTTATTTCTACTCCCAATGGACAGAACCACTTCTATGATATTTATCAGTATGCAAAAGAGAATCCCAGCGAGTGGTTTAATATTATATATAAAGCGAGTGAGACGGGGATAGTTCCGAAATCAGAGCTAGAGGCAGCTTTGCATCTAATGGGTGAAAATGTATACAACCAAGAATTTGAGTGTTCTTTTTCTGCTGCACTTGTTGGTGCATACTATGGAAAAGAATTAGAGAAGATGGAGGCGGGTAATAGGATATGTAAAGTTCCTTACGATACCGCCGTGGGTGTTTATACTGGATGGGATCTTGGAATTTCGGACACTACTTGTATATGGTTTGTCCAATTAGTTGGGAAGGCACTCCACGTTATTGATTATATTGAAAGCTCCGGTGCAGGGCTTGATTATTATGTGAAAGAGATTAAAGAAAGAAACTATAATTACGAAGAACATTTATTACCGCATGATGCCGCAGCGAGGGATTTATCCACTGGTAAAACCAGGATGCAAACGCTTCAAGCTCTTGGGCTAAAGCATGTACGAGTTGTACCCAAACTTTCGATAGAGGATGGAATAAATGCTGTACGTTTAATATTGCCTAGAATGTGGATGGATAAAGACAAATGCAAGCGCGGCATATCTGCATTAAAAAACTATCAAAGAAAATGGGATGAGAAAAATAAAATATTTCAGGCAAGGCCATTACATGATTGGTCATCCCACGGTAGCGATGCTATGAGATATTTGGCGGTGGGACTAGATGAGAATCGTCCAACTAAGAATGAACTTTTAAATTTAAAAAGAACCGCTGACATGGACTATAATATATTTGGAGGTTGATATGGGAGATGTTGAAAAGAAATGGAATGAGACACGAAAAACTGTTGAAGAGACTGGAAAACAATTTGGAAATGTTGTGTCTGTTGGAGCCAGGGGCGTAGCTAGTGTTCTTGGTAATACAAATCTTGGTGGAAAAACTCCAGTTAAGCGTGGGGACTTTATAGGACAACTATTAACTAGCAGCCTTAGAGGAGCGGAGGACGTAGCAAAGGGAACTGGAAAGGTGCTTCAAGGAGACATTACTGGAGGAGTAAGCCAGGTTGTGACTGGGGCTTTAGCGGCATCAACTGGCGGCCTAACTGAACGAGCAGGACTCACTACTAGTAGTACACAGGAAATGCAGGCGGAAGCATCAGCAGCAGAGGCACAAAGATTAGAGACAGAGCAACTCACGGCCAGGGAAAATGCCAGAATTGCTGCGATAAACAAACGACTTGAGACAGAGATTGCATTGCGAAACACTGTACCTGGAAGATCGGCTACACTTTTGGGTGGAAGTTCTTTATTCCCTGCGGGAAGAAACACACTATTAACAATCGGAAAAAAATAATATGGCTATAAAATTTACGGTAAAGCAGATTAAGGATAAACTCGGAACTTTAAAAGCGGAGCGATCAACGTGGGAATCCCATTGGCAAGAGATTGCTGATTATATGTTTCCAAGAAAAAATCAGGTTACGTCTATAACTACATCTGGTGAGAAAAAGTCAATAAATGTTTTAGATAATACTGGGATGTATAGCCTTGAGCTTTTAGCTGGACAACTTCATGGGCTTTTAACAAACCCCAATGCTCTTTGGTTTGAGCTTACAACTGGCATCCTTGGCATTGATCAACTGGATGATGTGAGGGTATGGCTACAAAAAACTGCTAGAGATATTCATACGGTATTAAATAACTCTAATTTTCAAACAGAGGTCCATGAACTTTATATGGACGAGTGTGGTTTTGGTACTGCTGCTATGTACATTGAAGAGGATGAAGCTTCTAATGTTAGATTTTCCACAAAATTTATTGGAGAATGGTTTATTGATGAGGATGCTCAGGGCAGGGTGAATCAAATTTATAGATGTTGGAAATGGAAAGCCCCTCAGATTGTCGAGGAGTTTGGAATTGAGAATGTACCAAAGAAAGTTAAAGACTCTTTTGAAAAGGGGCAAGACGATAAGTTTGAACTTATCTGTGCAATTTACCCCTATTCTCTTCTTGGAACTGTAAAGGGCGCGTACACATATGCAAAGCAGACAATCTTGCCGGAGCTGAACCACGAACTTCAGCATGAAGGATATAGAGAATTTCCGTATGTAGTCCCCCGCTGGAGTAAGGGGACAGGTGAAACCTATGGAAGATCTCCCGCAATGACGGCACTTCCAGAGGTTAAAACTCTTAATAAAATGACAGAGATTGTTATAGTGGGCGCACAGAAAGTTATTGATCCGGCTCTTATGATTCCTGATGAGGGATTTGTGATGCCAATTATTACTAAACCTGGGGGATTTAATTACTATAGATCAGGAAGTAACGATACAATTAAGCCTATATTTAATGATGCTAGAATTGATTTTGGGTTCGAGGTCATGAAGGAAAAGAGGACTAGAATCCGTGAGGCATTTTTTGTAGACCAATTAATGCTACAACAAGGCCCTCAAATGACAGCCACAGAGGTATTACAGAGAACAGAAGAAAAAATGAGACTTCTTGGTCCAATGCTAGGAAGACAACAGTCTGAATTTTTAAGTCCATTGATTGATCGAGTATTCGCAATTATGTTACGCAGAGGATTAATTGATAAGCAGTTAATTCCACAGGCACTAAGGGGTAGAAAGATAGATGTGAAGTATTCTTCTTTGATTGCAAAAGCACAAAGATTGTCCGATGCCCAGAACATTTTGCGAACAATGGAGGCGGTGACTCCGTTTATAAACTTGGATCCAAAAACTGCTCAGAATTTTGATGGCGATGCAGCGGTTAGAGCTATTGCTGAAATTTTTGGATTTCCACAGCAAATTATTCGCACTACTAGAGCAGTGGGGCAGCTTAGAGAAGCTGAAGCTGAAGCCCAGCGCGCGGTTCTGTTGCT
>DATBXD010000075.1:0-5404 GCA_036514475.1 Nitrososphaerales archaeon | reverse complement strand
TCAAAGGCTGTTAGAACATCTTTTGGAGACATGGGTGTTGCGTATGATTGTGATGCTGACAGAGTAGTGTTCGTTGATAATGAAGGTGTTAAACTCAACTCTGACTATGTTCTTTTGATTTATTTGAAGTATCTAGCAGACTCACATTTGATGAAAGATGTAGTTGTAAGTTTGGACACATCCTTAGGTGTTGAAGACCTTGTTGAAGGAGCTGGATGTAGAGTTTTCTATAGCAAGGTCGGTGAAGCTAATATTGTTAGACGAATGTTTGAAGAAAAAATATCGATAGGTGATGAAGGAAGCAGCGGGGGTCTAATAGTATCTGATTTCAACTTCTGCCGCGACGGGGTTTTAGCTTCAACAATTGTTGCGAAGATGGTTAAACAATATGGTGGTTTTAGAAAGATCATTGACGGATTACCAAAATACTTCATATTAAGAGAGAAGATTACATGTTCAAAAGAAGATTCTGCTAGAATTATACAAATCTTGTCTAAGGAAGAAAAGAGAACCATCGATTCTACAGATGGTCTAAAAATAAGAAGTGATTCAGAAAGATATTGGATACTTATCAGACCATCTGGAACTGAGCATATTTTAAGAATTTCGGTTGAAGCAAGGACTAAAGAGAAGGCCACAGGTCTAATGAATTATTATAGGGATAGAATCATGCAAATCATGATGGCTGGTGAAGGGCAATAGGTAAAATCAATGAATATGACATTATCAATATGATGATTAAAACTTTCGGGCAGCCAAAAGAACGTTATCTAAAGATAGGGGACGACGTAGCGAGAATGCCTGTCTGGACTGGCGAATTAATTATCAAGATGGATATGCTAGTTGGAAAAACTGATGTTCCAAAAGGAATGAGATTGTGGCAAATATCTAGGAAAAGCGTTGTAGCTTGTGTGAGCGATTTTGCAGCTAAGGGAGTTAAACCTAAAGCAGTTCTACTTTCTTTAGGCCTGCCTTCAAATTTGACCCTCAAAGACGTGCATCAGCTTGCTCTCGGTTTTAGGCGAACCAAGAAAGAATTTAATGTTGAGATAATAGGGGGAGACACTAATGAATCCGATGACTTGGTTATAGATTGTTGTATGATAGGATTCTCAAAAAAAATAACCGAAAGAAAGGGGGCAAAACCTGGGGACCGAGTCATAGTGACTGGGCCATTCGGATATCCTAGTATGGGGTTGAAGATACTTCAAGAAGATTTGAAAACAGATAGAGAGGTAAGAAATAGGTCTGTTGCTTCAGTACTTTTA
Source organism: Nitrososphaerales archaeon (assembly GCA_036514475.1). Taxonomy (GTDB): domain Archaea; phylum Thermoproteota; class Nitrososphaeria; order Nitrososphaerales; family JACPRH01; genus DATBXD01. The sequence goes on along the minus strand of DATBXD010000075.1, from coordinate 4,136 downwards.
CCGACTCCGAAGCTAAAGCTTGGGCTAGAAATGAACAAGCGAAACTTGTTTTCATCATCTATCGATTCAAGTGACGGGTTAGCTATTTCTCTGCACCAGTTATCTAAGGCTAGTGGTGTTGGTTTTGAACTAAACCAACTTCCAGTTGAAGATGATCTCGTCAAGACAGTAAAGTCGAATGATATGAGTATTCAGGATATAGTTTTGTATGGGGGGGAAGAGTATGAGATCGTTGCCACAATACCTGAAGAGAAAATGAAATCAGCTCTTCGTTTAGTGACGGCTCTTGGCTTCAAGCTTTTTGATATAGGGCGTGTGACCAATAAACCTGATAGAGTGCTCTTTGACGATGGCTCACTAAGGTTCAATGTTGAGAAGAAAGGATGGATCCATTTTTCTTAAACTGAGTCATTTAGAATTGCTTTTATGATTTTGGAATATTCACTCATCAATTTGCTTAGTTTCTCGCTGTCATCTGATTCAGCAAATACTCTTATAAGGGGTTCAGTTCCACTTGGTCTGATTAATACCCAAGTCTTTTCATCGACCCATATCTTCAGCCCATCTATACTTTCAATTTTGCCTTTTGCGGTCACAGCTAGGTTCTTCATGATTGTTTGCACCTGTTCTTTTGAGCATTCGAACTTTATCTTCGCTTGGTGATACCGTGGAAGAGCGTCGAGCATGTCAGAAAAAGAGTCTTCGCTATTCGCTAAAGCTTCTAGAATCAGAGCCGTAGTCATCGCGCCATCTCTGACAGGAATGTGAGGGTTGTAGAAACACCCCCCGTTCTCTTCTAGACCAAATATTGCGTTGTGTTCGACCATTGCATTCGAAACGTCTACCGAACCAACTTTTGTCTTAAAAATCTTCAACCCGTGTTTCTTTGCAATATCGTCAATGGCTTGGGATGCGCTGACAGTAGTTACGATGGTTGCACCTGGATTCTTAGAAAAAATGTAGTCAGCTAATAGTGCTGCTGACCTGTCACCGTAATGGACAACACCTTTTTCATCACAGAAAAGGCTTCTGTCTCCGTCTCCGTCGAATGCAACACCAATCTCCGCTCTATGGGTCTTAACAGCTTCAGAAAGATCTTTCAACAGGTCTGGTGTTGGTTCAGGACCTCTTCCGGGAAAATCACCATCAACTTCGGCGTTAAGTGAAATTAGTTTGCAGTCGAGTTTCTCGAGGATATGATGCGCAGAAACGCCTTGAGCCCCATTCCCCGTATCTAATACGACTCTGAATCTTCGACTCTTAATCTTTTCAATATCTACTTTGGATAATATTCCTTTGACGTATGCACTGATTGCTTCAGTTTCTTGGAAACGGTTTCCAACTACTTTAATATTTGCATGTCGAAACTTCTTTTCATAGTAGATACCTTCAACGATAATCTCCTCATTCCGTGTAAGATCTATTCCATCCCTTCCTGAAACCTTGATTCCGTTATATTTTGATGGATTGTGAGAAGCCGTAACCATAATTCCACCATTATAACTCATCTTTCTTACGCAATATTGAAGAGCCGGAGTAGGGATCAATCCAGCTTCACCAACATCTAGGCCGATATTCATCAAAGCCTTAGCCACATTGTTGGCGATTAAGTGACCTGAATGTCTCCCATCGTGACCAACAAGAATTGGACCTTCTTTGAGAAACGTTCCTATCGATTGGCTTATTTCGGCGATAAATTCAGGCGTTAAGTCTTCTCCCGGTACCCCTCGTATCCCACTTGTGCCGAATAGTCTTGTTTCAGTAGCCATATCAAATACGTATGTTGGAGATGTTTTTCTATCTTTCTTAATCAATAAGATTAGTTCATATCAAATAGGGTGTATTAAAAATAGATGTATTCGTTATAAAATCATCGATTGCAAATTGTCGTTTGCATTTTGAAAATGGTGTGATTTCGATTTACATAATTTGATAAAACGATTTATACTATTGACGTATTATTAATAAGATGTCTCTTGGAGGTATCGAAGATATCAAAGCGTCATTTCGTTATTGAGATTGGAAAGGAACAGATTCCTGTTGAAGGATATGAACACAAGAGTGCGGCCATAAAATATCTTATGAAAAGAAGACGCAGCTTGCTTTCAACAAAAGCTCCGGAAAAGATTGAGAAACTGTTTGAAGAACTTCCCAAAGAGGTCACAATAAAAGGTGCTCAAATCATCAAGACTTTTAAGATTACGTGGGAGCGCGTAGGTAAAACTGAATTCGAGGGGTCGAGATATATTTTTACTATCAAAGAAGTCTAATTGCCTGACATGAATTTGGCGAATTCTTCTCTTGTTCTTTTCTGAAGAACATAATTATGTTTTCTTTCATAATTTAGTGTAGAATATGGTTTAGTTCCATAATTGTGACCTGGAAGTATCTCCACATCTTCTTCTAATGTTAGTATCTTTTTGAATAAGCTATCATATAGTTCAGTTACGCTTCCCCCTGGAAGATCTACTCTACCGCATTCACCTACGAATAGCGTGTCTCCTGTGAATAGTTTATTCTCTGCAAGCAAACATATACTATCTTTTGAATGACCAGGTGTGTGAATAATCCTTATCTCAATTTCTCCAATTTTGATGATGTTTCCATCTTCAACAGCAATATCTTTGTATATTCTCGAGTTCCTATGAGCTACTATCTTCGCATTAGTTGCCAATGCTAGATCCTTGTTACCCGCCGTATGATCACTATGTTCATGAGTACTAATAATATATTTGATGTTAAGATTGTTATTCAACGCTTTTGCGATAATTGTGTCGACATAAGCCCCTGTATCTACCACAACGGCTTCTCTAGTATTATCATCAGCAACTATATAGCTAAAGTTATCCATCGGTTTGACCTGAATTTGAAAGAATATCAAAGTACACCAATCTCCGCTTCTGGGGGAATTCCGATTGGCACAATAATTACTTCTCCGGTAATCTCCATTCGGTCAATCAGTCCCGTTTTCATTTTGTGGAATGTTAATGTCGTATCTGCTATAACTGATTTGTCATGAACAACTCCTGTCATGGGATCAAGACCTGAAGGAATATCGACAGCTATTGTGTATGCCTTAGATCTATTCATTAGATCAATTACTTTAGAATAAGGTTGCTTTATTTTACCCTTTATTCCTGTTCCAAATAACGCATCTATTATCACATCTGCATTACTTATGTTTCTTTTCGTTAATGCAAGGAAACCCGGGTCCGCTCTTGTGATAATTCTTACTGATTTACTCATTTGCCTTAGTACTTTCCAATTCAAATTAGATTCATTGGTCTTAAACTTCTCTTCTCCAACTAGAATTACAAGAACGTCAATTCCATAACCTGCAAGGTGTCTTGCCGCAACAAAGCCATCTCCACCGTTATTACCGTTCCCAGCCACAATGACTATTTTTTTTCCTTTTAATTTTTCAATTCTTCTATTAGCATATTCAGCAACTGCTCTTCCAGCATTTTCCATCAGGATAACTCTTGGCAAACCGAGTTTTTCACTATTTTCATCTATTTTATTCATCTGATCTGCGTCTATAGTCAACATCAACATGCTTGCAATGATGATATGGTTTTTTAGTATTACCTTTTTCAGAATTTCATCAATTCTGTATATACAATTATTTTTTCAAGTTAATGCTTCCTTGTACAACTCGATTGCTTCTTGAATATTCTTTTTGAATACTGGTTTAATCTTTATTCTCACAGCATCAACTTGTGATTGTTCTACTCTATTAAGAAGAATACTTTGTTTATTCCACCTAAAATAAAGCGCGCCATGTTCGTCAATATTACTTTGAATATTGAACAGTATATTCTTCTTTGTAAAATTATCAATCATACTTACTACTCTGTTAACTAATCTTTCACCTTCTTTTCTTTTAATATTGGCTTTGAACATTATTATCCTGTTACCATGATGTCCTTCCAGCTCTGACTTTTCGAATGATTCATTCGGTATTTGTAACATATCTGAGACTGCCTTTGTTACTCTGTTCTCATCTTCAGTTGCATGAATGAAGAACTCTATTTGTATTGTCCATATTTCTTTTTCTTTATGCAATGGCTTTCTTTTTCTTAACAAAGATAATAATTCTTTCGAATATTTATTAATAATTATTTTAGTCACCATGT
>DATBXD010000074.1:0-3137 GCA_036514475.1 Nitrososphaerales archaeon | reverse complement strand
GGAGGCGCTCCCATAGTTGATGAGAAGTGGATTGTTTACTTTAGCGAGAACCATCTCCAAAAGACATCATCAGACTCCTCCGGACAGCACTTTTTTCGCCTACTATCTTGAGAACAGGACAAAACTCTGGGAATATTCACTACTGTATGAGCAGATAAGCTCTTCCGCGGCTCTTGCCGATGGACGAGTTATCTTCCGGGCTCAACATGGGCTGCACGCTCTTAACGTGACTAATGGGCAACAGCTATGGACGTTTCGCCCACCATCTGGGGCAGGGGTTAGCGGTGTGTCGATTAGCAACGATGGTCACGTCTTCACAGTAGGTGCGGATGGGAATGTCTATGCGTTGAACCAGCAGGATGGAAGCATCATATGGCAAACTCAGGTCGCAGCTTCAATTGAAAATCCTAATTCTCCTGCTGTTGGCGGTGGAAAAGTCTTTGCGTCAGATGGGTACAAGTTGTATGCTTTAGACGCTGGGAAAGGATCTATCATATGGTCATCAAGTCTAGGGGAGATTGGTTCAGGCCCGACGGTCTCTGGTGGGCTGGTTTTCACAGCAAGTAGCAGTGGGGTTTTCTACGCTCTTAAGGAAAGCGACGGGAGTATAGCTTGGAGCTTACGCTTGCAAGTAGAACACAGCGGCTCTATATCCTCAGCAGCCATATGTGATGGAATCGTTTTCATCGCATCAGAAGAAGGCGTGAGGGCCGTTGGAGCCAAGCCGTAAGGCGTTTAGGCTCGGCTATCTCTAGAAAAGGTGGTTGGACCCTCAACCTACAGTTGGGTGGTGAGTGCTACATTAGCCGCAGTGATATTGGCTGTTGTTCTGTTTCTGAGGCTTTGTTTAATAAGTGCCTTCTGTATAAAAAAAAAGTCCTACCAAGGTCAGAAATATTTAACAAAGCAGATGATAATTGAAACCTTATCAGTAAGCTTTACTTTGATGTAATGAGTTGATTGAAAGAAAGACGTTGGTGTCTTTAATGCTTATAGCCATCGTAGCTTTAGTTGCAGGCTATGCTTTAGGACAATTCTCAGCTCCAGCAGGGCAGACTGTCACAACAACATCGTCGACAACCATCACTGAGGTAAAGACCATAACAACAACTTCGATAAGGAAAATAACCTCTACAACTACCGTTGTTGGGGACCTACCTTCAACAATTCCGCCGCCAGCTAACTCGACTGCAATTATCCGCGGGCATCTCCTCTTAAATGGGAGCATATTTCTGATGCTCTCCATCGATAAGCCTACGTACGTCCTCGGAGACACTGTCCACATCAAAGGCACGCTGACCAACCTCACACCCAAAAACATATCACTCAGTATCTGGGATGCAACGACCAAGATATTTAATAATGGTAACTTTTTGTGGGTGTCTCCTGAGTGGTCTCTTCAAGGAGGTATCGGTCCTCCACCAATAGAAGATGTTGATTTGAGACCGGGAGAGATTCTTTCACTCGACTGGGCGACAAGGGATTGGAATATGACTGGGATCCATAGAACTAGCCCGTCTAGTGCAGAAAGGAGCCTAGTTATCTATAATGGCATTCTAGTTCCTGAAGGACAATATGATGTGTTCTGGAATCATCAGTTTTCGTTTAGGGTCAATAGTACTTATGTGCAAGAGGAAATGATAGATGATACAATACCGTTCACAATCACCAAATAGCAATGATACAAAAATAGAAGCTCGTCTTCCACTAGAATGAAGTTAATGAACAATCACCCACATTTTTTACGGGTTAAAGTCCCATCGTCCCCACCAAAATATATAATAATTACATAAATATCGTATATATGACATATTATCTATATATGATAGACTATTTTAATCTATTATTTATAATGATATCGCTCATCCAATTCAGAGGTATCCCGATTAAAACGAGTAGGTTGACTCGGCTGTTTAGTATATTCTTGTCGGTAGGATAGAAGCACAGGTAGTAACTGGGTATCTCCAGATTGGTGTTTCAGCTAACCCTGCTAAAAATTAATTTTTTTTCTTCATCATTAGATATATGACGAGATAATTTCGCTTTAAATATCGATCCTCATGTCACCTTAATGGCAAAGTTCCTTACGTTTGGGTGATCAGAATAGTAAGTTGAGGGGATCTTAATTCTATTCCCTGATAGAGATTGCGTTTTTAATCACACTTGCAATACTTTCCTAGAAATATCATTTATGATGTTGTTTGGCCTCTACTTGTGGGCGTCATCTTTCGGTTGTCCTCATCAAATGGGTGATTTCAGACAGAGGGCTGAATTAACCTCACCCGGCAAGTTCAAGTTTTCCAGTCATCTCTAACCATGCAACATCAGCTAATTGCTGTATTTCCAGAATATATTGTTTAGGCAGATTGGCGAATACTAATGGTGCATATCTACTTGCATAAGTGACCTTCAATCCTTTACTCTCCAACCACGCGATGACTGATTTTTCCTTTTCAGCGAAAAGAGTCTTAAGAACCTCAGTCCGTTGTACCGCTTCTTCATCGTTATTAGGGCGCGGTGGAACTAAAGATTCGTTGATAGGTGTGAGCCATATCCAAATTTCAACGGTGTCATTTGGTTTCATAGATTGCAGATGTGAAGATAAGCTCGCACTCATCTTGTCATACTTGTTAGAATCATCCTTTGGAACATCCGTGATCGTGACATTGGCTGTCATGGGTTTAGAAGTTATCGAGACGTTACCGTAGTATATACTAACACTAACTCCTGCCAGCACAAGCAGGATAACAATTAATGGATACAGCCATGTCTTATTCAAAGCTGATTTGATCAACGTTCGTTGTCTGATAAAAAGTTAATTCACCTATAGAAATGAGGCATTTGTCGTTTTGCGAATTGAATGTTAACAATTATGTGGGTTTTATTAGTGTGTTCTTGTCTATTCGTTGCGGTTCTGGTTGGTCCATTCGAAACAAATAGTTAACTTTGTTCCAATCTTTTGTCAAGCATCTTATTATCTAAAGTTAATGAGTAATTACCCACGTTTTCGATAGGGTAAAAATCCATCGTCCGCATAGAAATCATGGGTAAGATATACAGGATCTATCTGCTCTCAGGAGAAGTTGAGCCCAAGTATTTGGGTTGAGTTCCTGCCCTCGGCACATTTTTTTTTACAT
>DATBXD010000073.1:0-4079 GCA_036514475.1 Nitrososphaerales archaeon | reverse complement strand
TACTTGTGCGCCATCCGTAAGGATGAATTGTTGAAATACATACTTGAAGGGTAGCGCACACCCTTCAAGCAACCCAACCTCAAACAAAATACGCTAGATACTCAAACACAATCCCATCTAAGCACATTCCCATCTACTGTTTATGTAGCTAAATATTTAAGTGGGGGAATGGATTTGTACAACTATGGCTATTCCTGTTGAGTTAGCTTGGCTGGTACCAACTATCTTGCCTCTTGTTATTGGGCTGCTTGTTGGAGCGATAATTAAGCGGACATTAAAGTTGGTTTTTGCAGTAGTAGCTCTCGTAATAGTCCTGGTTGCTTTCGGCGCTATCAGCATAACGTTTTCAGATGTTTTCAGTAGATCCTTAGATATACTACCAAATCTAATAAATACAGGTAGAAGCGTCTTTGATGTTTTACCATATTCGTCGGTTTCGTTCCTAATCGGATTAGCCATAGGATTGTGGAAGAGCTAGATATCGGCTCTGTTGAGAAAGGATCGGTAAATAACCGAAATCTATCGTTATTATGAGTTACGCAAATGGATTTTCGACCCAATTACCTATAAGATTATTGCTTTTCAATACAAATAGGGTTCTTTTAGAGAGATTCATGGAGAAAATTAGTCAAATCATAAATAAAATACGATGTTATTTTACAAATAAGTCTGGATATATTAACCCATCTTATATTATATCGAATATAGATATTTGAAATAATTAGATAATAGTTTGGTAAATAGGTGAAATATTGATACTTGTTGACAATGAATCTCCACCCTTAATTGTTTGCAAAATGTGTGGACAGAGGCTTGGCACTGGCTATTATTTCAAATGCAAGAATTGTGGAATAACTTACTGTTTTGTTCATAAAGACATGCATATTTGCAATGAAGCTTCGGGAAAACCCGAACGGTCATAACAACTCAACGTTACATCAAAAGAATAATTAAAGGCGAAACTTGTCAACAACGTTTTTAAGAATGTCATGTCTCAAGCACATATTGTCAAGGTTGTTCTTTTTTGGGGACCAATATGCTATCAATTGAGGACTTAAAACCTGACGGTAAAACAATCCTTGTTAGAGTTGATCTGAACACCCCGTTAGATCCAAAAACTAAGGAACTAATGGAGTTAAACCGGATATCTGAGGCTGCGGTAACGATAAGAGACTTGAATAAGTCAAAAGTTGTAGTTGTTTCTCATCAAGGTCGTGTTGGTCGTGACGACTTTGTGAGTCTTAAGCAACACGCGACTGCTCTTAGCAAAGTTCTAGGGTATAAGGTGAAATTCGTTGAAGATATTTTTGGACCCGCTGCGATAGCTGAGATTGATGCTTTGTCAGTTGGTGATGTGTTGATGCTAGACAACGTGAGATTAGCTTCAGAGGAGAACACGGAGTTCACCCCTGAACAGGCAGCTAATACTATTCTTGTTCAAAGACTTTACAAGCATTTCGACGCGTGTGTCCTTGACGCGTTCCCCACTGCTCACAGGTCATGCCCGTCAGTAGTTGGTTTCGCAGAACTTCTGCCTACTTCAGCAGGTAGGTTAGTGGCTAAAGAGTTGAAGGCTCTTAGTCGCATTCTTACAATGACTAAGGGAACCTACACAACTGTCTTGGGGGGTGCGAAGATTTCAGACCGACTCGAAGCTATCGATACATTAATTGAGAACAAACGCTCTGATAAAGTTCTGCTATCAGGTTTGATTGCAAACATCTTTCTTCAGGCGTGTAATAAGATAGATTATCAGTTTGGAATACCTAATGAGGAGAAATATATCAAGAAGGCTCTTCAGCTCTTAACAGAATATCCGGATGTTTTTGAGATGCCCGTTGATGTTGCGATTGAAGTAGATGGGTCTCGTGTTGAAATACCTATTGGAGACCTTAAACCTAATCAGAAAATTCTCGATATAGGAAGCAAAACAATTGAAATATATTCAAAGATAATTCGCGCTTCGGGTACAGTTTTTATGAGTGGGCCTCCTGGATTATTTGAAGATCCCCGTTTCAGCAAAGGTACTGAAGAACTACTAAGAGCTATGTCTGTTTCACTTGGCACAACGATAGTTAGTGGGGGCCATTTATCGACTGCCCTTGAGAAATTGGGTGTGAAGGAATGGATAGATCACGTCAGCACAGCAGGTGGCGCTCTTGTCCTATTCCTTGCAGGAAAGAAACTACCACTCTTCGAAGCTCTTGACAGAGCCTTTAAGAGGAGCTTGAAATGATAAAAGTAGGCGTTTTCGGATACGGAGTAATAGGGCGAAGAGTCGCTGACGCTGTTTTAGCTCAACCCGACATGCAAATAGTTGGAGTTGTAAAGACAAAACCTGATTACAAGGCGAGAATAGCTGTTTCAAAAGGATTACCGCTGTACGCTTTGGACAATGAAAGTAGGAGAATCTTCGAAGCAGCTGGCTATAAAATGACTGGTGAATCAAAAGATCTTTTGATAGAGTCAGATGTAATAGTTGATGCATCTCCAGGTAAAATTGGAATAAAGAATCGTGACATCTACAGTGGTTTAGGTAAGAAGATTATTTATCAGGGTGGAGAGCCAGCTGACGTCGCCGACGCATCATTTGTAGCCCAATGTAATTTTGAACAAGTTGAGCGGAAAGATTCAGTAAGGGTTGTATCTTGTAACACTACAGGATTATGCAGATTATTGAGCGCGGTCGACTCGAGTTTTGGCGTTGACAAAGCGCGCGTAGTGATCGCTAGGCGAGCAACTGACCCTGATGAACCTGATAAGGGCATAGTTGATGCTGTTGGGTTAGACCCAGTTAGCATACCATCTCATCATGGTCCAGATGTTAACACTGTTCTACCAAATATAAAAATAATCTCTGCAGCAATTAAGATACCAACGACCCATATGCATCTACATACCTTGATGATTACGTTGAAAGACAAGTCAACAACCAAAGACCAAGTCATAGAAACGCTAAATAATACTACTCGATTAGTCTTCGTGTCTGAAAAAGAAGGCTTCAAAACAACTGGACAAGTATTTGACTACGGACGAGAGCTAAATAGAAACAGAAGCGACTTGTACGAGCTGATAGTTTGGAAAGATTCTATCAATATAGTTGACGGTGAACTCTATTTATATTGCGGCGTTGGCCAAGAAGCAATAGTCATTCCGGAGAATATTGATGCGATAAGAGCTCTTATTGGAGGATACTCTAAGGACAGTTCTATCAGAATGACCAATCAAACCATGAATATTCTAAAATAGAGATTATTGGCTTCGTCCCATAACTAGCTTAACTATGTTTGGCATAGAAATTACCTCAAGATTTCGTTAAGAATTGTTAGAGTTATGGGACTAAGCCGAGATTATTAGAAATATTATAAGCAAGTGAATTACCTATGGAAGTAAAAATATGCATCCGCTAAAGCTAAACATTTTCGAAATAGTGAAAGATAGGGAAAAAATTACCGATTCAGATCTAATCAAAGAACTGAAGAAAAAAGGAATTCAAGCTAGTGAAAGGGAGCTAAATAAAATGTTACTTCACTTAGAGATACTTGGTCTAGTCACAGTGAGGTGGGTTGGTAAAGATAAGAAAAGAATCGAGCTAAGAGACCAGACCGCTAGTGCTCCGAAAGCTAGTTGGTAATTCTCATATATCTATTTCCTGAAGGTCTCTTGGGAAAATAGTATTTTTGAATATTCTTTGGACTTTCTTCTTTACTGCTCCAGATAGTTTTGGTGAGTGTGTTAATGCCAGTAGCTTCACTTTTGATTGTTTTGCCGTTTCTGCGGCTTCGAAGGGTGTTGAGTGCCCAAACTGGCCTGCCTCAGGGTTTAGCGATGAGGCTTCGTGAATTAGAATGTCGGCGTATTTTGCGAATTTTGAGAGATCCATTTTAGATGTATCGCCGGTGTAGACAATTGACTTTCCGTCTAACTCTAATCTGTAGATTAGCGAGGGAACAGAATGTGTTCCCGATATGTTCCTAAGATGGAAGGGAAGCTTTGAATTAGGGCTAAAGACGTCATACGTGTTTTCAAAGTTGTTATCGTTGAAGAATTGCCTGTAATATTGGCTGGCTCCGCCGTCA
>DATBXD010000072.1:0-12801 GCA_036514475.1 Nitrososphaerales archaeon | reverse complement strand
TGTTCTCATCTTCAGTTGCATGAATGAAGAACTCTATTTGTATTGTCCATATTTCTTTTTCTTTATGCAATGGCTTTCTTTTTCTTAACAAAGATAATAATTCTTTCGAATATTTATTAATAATTATTTTAGTCACCATGTTTGTATTGATAGATCACAGTCAAGAAAGAATCAACAAGGATAGATTTGACAGCATGTTGATTAGTGAGTTAAAACAAGAAATTAGTAATTATCAGCAGTGTTCTCATAATTCTTTATTATTTCCACGAAATAGGAAACTTAACTTATTGTATTCAGACCTATCAGGAGTGATTAGAAAGAAAGTTGTGGAAATAAGTATTATCAAGGAAGTTATTGAATTAATTCACAAGAGAAAGTTTAATGAAATACGTAGATTTGAAATTAGAAAGCGCACCCCTGCAAAAACTTGGCTAATAATACATGGTATACTTTTTTCAAATATTGATGAATTAATCTGTTGCGTTGCTTTAATTTATATCCCCAAAATAAATCCTGATATTGAACTCAGCTGCGGCGTTGTTCACGCGGCAAGATATCGTCTGACTGAAAATTTTGAAGATATCGCTTTTGAACGAGCAAACTTCAGTAACTACTTAACTGATGTGAAGCCATATGTCGAAGTTATTGGAAATCTCTATCGAAAAAAAAGAAGACTCTGAAACTAGGTTAGTCTGTCTAGGTATAGAATCGACAGCGCATACCTTTGGAGTTTCTATTGTTGAAAGTAAAGGGAGAACTTTTAATATTCTTTCGGATGCTAAAGAAATATACAGACCTGAAGAGGGAAAAGGGATACACCCCCGTGAAGCTTCGAAGCACCATGCTCAGAAAGCAGCTTCAATTATTCTAAGAGCCTTAAACGAATCAGGATTATCACTTGTGGATGTTGATGCCATAGCTTTTTCACAAGGCCCGGGACTTGGTCCTTGCTTAAGAATCGGTGCAGTTGTAGCTAGAACATTAAGTGCATATTATCAAAAGCCATTGATTCCTGTTAATCACGCTGTCGCACACATAGAACTAGCCAAAATTCTAACGGGTGCTATTGATCCTTTGGTTCTTCTAGTGTCAGGCGGCCATACTGTGATAGTTGCGCTATCATTTGGCCGATGGAGAATACTTGGCGAGACACTCGATATAACGATTGGACAACTTATTGACCAGTTTGGTCGTGAAGCGGGTTATAGCTCGCCTTTTGGTAGAGAATTTGAACAAATCTCATGCAAATCTACTAATTATATTGATCTTCCTTATACTGTTAAAGGAAACGACGTATCTTTTTCTGGTTTGCTTACAGCCGCAAAGAAACTTCTAAAAGAAGGCATTGCAATTGAAGATATTTGTTTTTCTCTTCAAGAAACTAGTTTTGCTATGTTAGTCGAATCAGTTGAAAGAGCTCTCTCCTTTACTGAGAAAAAGGAACTTCTTCTAGCAGGTGGTGTTGCAGCAAACAAAACCCTCCAAAATATGCTTAAATCTATGTGTCAAATTCATGATTCTGGATTTCTTTCTATTCAAAGAGAATATAGTGGAGATTGTGGTGCACAAATTGCTTTGAATGGGCTTCAATTATTTAAGGGCGGAATGAATATTGATATTTCTAACAGTAGTGTTAGACAATCTTGGAGATTAGATGAGGTAGATGTAATTTGGTGAGGATATTAAAGAAGGGGGCTGAAGCATCGATTATTCTTGGTGACTGGTTTGGCGAAGACGCCATTTTTAAGGTGAGAGAACTCAAAAGTTATAGGCAATCTAACATTGACACAAAAATAAGAGTATTTAGAACACTTCACGAAGCATCTTTCTTGACTGAAGCGAAAAAAATAGGTGTGATTACTCCACTAGTTTACTTTGTTGACCGACAAAAGGCGGAAATCGTGATGCAGTTTGTTAATGGGCTTCGTTTGAAAGATATTGTAAATGCATCTGACACTTCTATTTCAAAATGGTTTGAAGAGGTGGGTCGTTACGTAGCGAGATTACATGAAGCCAATATTATTCATGGTGATATTACAACTTCAAACTTTCTAATATCTGAGGATAAACTTTCGATGATAGACTTCGGTCTTTCATTTTATTCAAATAAAATTGAGGATAAAGCTGTAGATATTCATTTGTTAAGAACAGTTTTACAGAGTGCAAACACCGATTTGTCATCAAAACTTATGGATCATGTTTTTAGAGGATATTTTGAACTATCAAATAGGAATAAAGTAAATGATTTTTTGAAACGATTAAAAATAGTTGAGCGAAGAGGTAGGTATAAGTTTAATGAATAGAGAATTAGTCAAATTCTTAACTAGTAATAAGCACAAGTTTCAAGAAGCTTATGGAATTCTTTCACCTTTAGGTCTTGAGATTGAAATAGTCGACGCTAAAGGAATGGAATTCCAAGATGATGATATCAATAATATAGCGTCATCATCAGCTAGGGTTGCGAAAGAAACCATATCTGGCCCATTAATTGTTGAGGATGCAGGGCTATTCATTAGAAATCTGAATAATTTTCCAGGTCCTTACTCAAGCTATGTGTACAAAACATTAGGATGCGAAGGTATCTTGAAATTAATGAATAATGTTGACGATAGAAATGCCGAATTCAGATCAGCCGTAGCATACATAGATGATGTTACAGCTCCAGTTGCTAAAATATTCTCTGGCTCTGTAAAAGGGGCCATATCTCCCACATCAAGTGGTATCAATGGATTTGGGTTTGATCCCATTTTTGTTCCAACAGGCTCAAATCTGACTTTCGGAGAGATAGAACAAGGTGCCAAGAGCAAGATTTCACATAGGGGTGAATCTCTCAGGCTTTTTGCTTCTTGGTATCTAGCAAATAGGTAGAGTAACGTAACCTTTATGTTGGTAAGTTAATTTGATATTGGGAGAGAATAAATTGGGTCGAATGCATTCGCACAGTAAAGGAAAATCACAATCTACCAGACCAACATTTAAACGTTCGCCTTCTTGGATTAGTTATAGCCCAGATGAGGTAATGTCATTAATTGTGAAAATGGCTAAAGACGATATCAAACCAAGTATGATTGGCGTCAAATTAAGAGATGAATATGGTATACCTCTCGTAAAACCAATGCTTGGAAAGTCAATCAATCAGATTTTGAAGGAGAACAATTTGCTTGGAAAGATGCCTGAAGACCTAGAAAAACTTGTTGAACGGGCAGGTCTGATTTTGCATCACATAAAGAAGTATCCCAGCGATAGAAAGAATGTAAGGTCATTAGAGCTTGCTGAAGCAAAGATACATCGTCTCTCAAAACATTATAAGAAAATTGGGCTAATTGAATCAAGCTGGAAGTATAAGGCACATATTGTTAAAATAGATTAACAGCGAATTGATCTATGAGCAATTTTGATGAGCTCCAAAAGAGAGCTAAAGATATATCTATTCAAATAATTAATTTAATAAGAGAAGGAAAAACTTTTCTTATCATTGGGCATATTGATGCAGACGGTATCTCATCCGCTAGTATTATTGGTAAAGCTATTAAACGAAAGAAAGGCCGATTCATAATACGTATTTGTAGAGAGATAAGTAATGAAATACTTGAGGATATTAAATCTGGAGAATATGATTTTCATATTTTCTGTGACTTGGGTGGAGGTAATATAAAAGCTATTGATGAGTCTCTGAATGGAAAATGGCTATTAATTGATCATCATCAGATTCTATCTGTTGAGAATGACTTTAAGCAAGTAATTAATTCTTGGCAATTTGGCTTCGATGGTGGTAAGGAGGTCTCTGCTGCCGGTTTAGCTTACTTTGTTGCTAAAGCCATGGATGAAGAAAATATGGATTTATCTTGGCTGCCTGTTGTTGCAATGGTTGCGGATAGACAAGATAAAGGTGAAAGAAGAGCTGTCTTTGGTTTGAACAGAAAGATTCTCGAAGATGCGGTAAAAGTTGGTTTAGTAAAAGTGTCTATTGATATTTTACTCTATGGTCGTGAGACAAAGCCAATTCATGAAGCGATGGCTTCTACTACTACTCCTTTTATTCTTAATCTGAGTGGGAACAAAAATGCTTGTCTTGCGACTCTTGCGTCATCTGGTGTACAATTAAAAAAAGACGGTAGATGGCGTAGTTTATCTGATTTATCTGAAGATGAGAAGAAAAAGGTTGTTGAATCAATGATCCCTTATCTTAATCCAGTGGAGTCCCCAAGCGTTGCAATAGATTCTCTAATTGGGGAAGTCTATACGTTGGAGAAAGAAGATGAACATTCATCTCTAAGAGATGCTAGGGAGTTCGGAACTTTTCTCAATGCATGTGGCAGAATGAAACGTGCTGGTGTTGGTGTTTCAATATGTTTTGATGATCGTGGACAAGCTCTTCAAGACGGTGAGTCTATCCTTACGGATTATAGGCGAAGCTTAAGCAAGATAATTCATACAATGTTAGATGATGAAAATAGACTAGTTGAGAAGAACGGTTTCAATATGGTTATTGGGGATGATTTGATTGATGAAGATATACTGGGTTCAATTTGTTCTATATTAAGTGGTGTAAGTAGGTTTGAAAAGAAAGTATTCATAGCACGGACCTCAGTTCAAGGTTACTACAAGTTCTCATTGAGAAAGCCACCCCATCTTGAAAGTTCTGTCAATCTAGGTTTGGTTGCTCAGGAGATTTGCAGTAGTTACGGGGGCTCCGGCGGTGGGCATGAAACTGCTGCTGGTTGTAAGATACCCACTTCGCACCTTAAGCCCTTCCTAAAAACTTTAGACAATAGTTTAAGTGTTTAAGATGAAATTACAGGTTAATGTCTCAATTTCATTAATATCAAAGAATGTTGCCGATTCATTGTACGCGGCCCTTGAACCGGATAACATCGGTTTCCCTGAAGGTGTTTTATTTAGTATTAATAAGAAACATAATCGAATAGACTTTAGTTTAACCTCAGAAAATGACTTAAAGCTCTTATCAACAATTGACGATATATTGGAATCAACTCAAGCTGCTATTGACACGTTGATTAAGGTAGGCGCGAATTAGTATGCTCGATATTTCACTTGTTAGAGACAACACTGATGTTATCCGCAATATGTTGAGGAAAAGAAATCTTGAATATCCACTTGATAATCTATTAGATCTTGATAAGCGTCGTCGAAATATTATTTCAAAAACTCAAGAACATAAACGTAAACGGAATCTAGTTTCAGATGAAATTGCAAAAATGAAAAAACAGAATTCAAATACAACGGCGAAAATACTTGAAATGAAAGAAATCTCGATGCTAATTGTAAAAGGAGATCAAGATGTTAAAGAACTAGATGAAACTATTTCTAAACTATTAGCAAGACTTCCAAATGTCCCTCATGAATCAGTACCTGAAGGATATGAAGAAAATGATAATTTAGAGTCAAGAAGATGGGGTGAACCACGTTCTTTTGACTTTAGAATTATGGATCACATAGATCTATCATTTGGTCTGGGTTTGGTTGACGTTGATAGAGCTGCTAAAGTAGCTGGTTCAAGATTTTATTTTCTTAAGGGAGATATTGTTAAATTAAATTATGCTCTTATTAACTTTGCACTGGATTTTATGAAAAAGAGAGGTTGGACATTGATTCAACCCCCATATATGTTAAATGAGGGAGCGATAAGTGGAACAATTATTCTTTCTGACTTTGAAGATGTGATTTATAAGATTGAAGGTGAAGACCTCTATCTCATTGGGACTTCAGAGCACGCTATAGCTTCAATGCACATGAATGAAATAATTGATGGTGATAAGCTTCCTTTGCGTTACGCTGGTGTTAGCACATGTTTTAGAAAGGAGGCTGGTGCTCATGGAAGAGACACTAAAGGTATATTTCGTGTTCATCAGTTTGAGAAGGTTGAACAATTTGTTTTTTCCAAACCTGAGGATTCTTGGAAGGAGCTAGAATTACTAATAAATAATGCTGAAGATTTTTTCAAAGCTCTAGAGTTACCTTACAGAGTGGTTACTCTATGCGGCGGTGAACTTGGTAATGTTTCTGCAAAGACATATGATTTAGAAGCTTGGTTTCCATGTCAAAATAAATACCGCGAAGTTGTTTCTTGTAGCAATTGTACAGATTATCAGGCAAGAGGTTTATTAATCAAATATAGAGACAAGCCTCATGAATCTTCTAATTATCTTCATACTTTGAACGGTACTCTTGTAGCTACTGAACGTACGCTCTTAGCTATACTGGAGAATTATCAGACTAAGGAGGGTACTATTATAATTCCAAAAGCATTACAACCTTATATGGGTGACACTAACATCATTAAAGCTCAGTGAATTAATAACATTACCAATTACTAATCGTGTAGAGTAAATATGATGCGTTATTCAAAGACTTTTGGGTAATCCTATGTTTTTTCAATTCTTTGAAGAAGCATCAAAATGCCTGAAAGGGTTGAGTGGGACCTCTTGTGTAGTCTTGATATAGTTTAGTAGTGGTCGTTCACCTTAGCCAATAATTCAAACACATTAATCTCCAATGGATGTGAAAAAGTGCGGTTAAGCCCTTCTTCTAATTAATTCGGAATTAGAAATATAATACATTTATCCCGGGTTTCGTTTAGAATTCATAATATATGTCATCTGTTGTCATATTTTATTTCAACAATATTAATAGTTATTACGAAACGTAATGTTGACTTTAACCAATCTACTTAAATATGGTTATACTTGAATTACCGACGTTAAGCTTTGATGCGTATTAACGAAATTGGAGGATTGCTTAATGCCAGAGTCAAGTATTGTAAAATATCTAATAAGAATAAAATTCGAAATAGAAGGTGTAGTAGAGAAAGCTGATGTAATAGGAGCTATATTCGGTCAAACTGAAGGGCTTTTCGGCCCCGAAATGAATCTGAATGAGCTTCAAAAGAACTGGAAGATAGGTCGCATAGAGATAAAGCTCGAATCTAAGCATGACCATACTAACGGTGAGGTTCAAATTCCTATTGCTACAGATGTATCCACTGCGGCCATCATAGCAGCGGCTATTGAAAATATTGACAAAGTAGGTCCTTGTTCTGCAAGGTTTCAATTAGGCGGGATAGAGGACGTTAGAGCTTTCAAACGAAAAGTGATTGCTGAACGTGCGAAGGAGATTATGAAGGACTGGGCTTCAAAGACAACTAGTCATGGCGAAGAGATTATTAAAGAAGTATCGGCTTCTGTTAAATCGGCTAGAATAATTCAATACGGAAAAGAGAATCTTCCAGCAGGTCCAGGAATATATATGGCTAACGAAATCTATCTCGTAGAAGGCCGAGCTGATGTCCTTAACCTACTTAGATGTGGTATTGAGAACGTCATTGCACTGGAAGGTACAAAAGTACCTGAGTCAATAATAAAACTATCTAGAGAGAAGACTATCACAGCTTTCCTTGACGGCGACAGAGGAGGCGACCTTATTTTGAAGGAGTTGCAACAGGTCACTAACATTAAGAAGATACTCAGAGCCCCCGCTGGCAAAGAAGTTGAGGATTTAACACCAGTTGAAATCCTGGCAATACTAAGAGCTCCTGAGGAAAAGAATGGAAAACGAGAACCAGTGAAACCTGTTTCCACAACAATCGCAGAACCATTGCTTGCAAAGATCAAGGAACTATATCAAAGCATAGATGGAACTTTAGAAGCTAGTATTCTTGACGACAAGATGGTTCAAGTTTCTCAAGCGCCTGTCAACCAACTAATAGACAATCTATCTAAGGTAAAGAATGCGAAGATCGTGGTCTTTGACGGGATAATAACTCAGAGACTAGTAGACATATGCGGTGGCTCAGGGGTTGAGACCATAGTTGGTCATAGAATCGGCGAAATTGCAAAGAAACCAGTAAATACCACAATACTAACTTTTGCACAGATCGGAGTTGTTTAGCTTCTCCGAACGCAAATGATAGTTCATAAATTAATACCGAAAGCCAAACTGTTTGTAGTAACCCCAGAGGATTCTGAGGACCTTTGGATACTGCGCAGAATAATCTCTCCAGAGGATTCTGTGTCTGGTGAAACAACAAGGATTGTAAAGGAAACTGGAGATTTCGTCAGGCCTAATAAAGGTGAACGCATAAGCGTTTCGATCACCATTAAGGTGGATCGTGTTTTTCTAGACTCAGCATTGGAACGATTGAGAATCGTGGGGCAAATCGAGTCAACATCAGATGATCTTGTTTCAAAAAGCTCATCGCACTCTCTAGTAGTTGTCCCAATGAAGCGGATAACCATCAAAAAACAACAAATGGATTCTTTGGCTATTGATTTGCTGAAGAAGGGCCAGAAAGATGAAAGCTGCTTCATAATAGTAGCTATTGACAGGCGTGAAGCCAGTATAGGTTTAGTAAAAGGAGTGCATCTTCAGGTGTTCCCAACAATAAAATCGGGGTTTTCAGGAAAGTTCTACAAAGAAGTCAGCAAGCCCCTTGAACCGTTTCTAAAGAAAGTCGTTGAAGAGTTATTAACTGTTATCAAACCCGAAAGGTCTGTATACGTAGTCGGGCCGGGACATACTAAGAATGAGTTTCTAAACCTTCTAGTAAACAGTGGCCATGTTCCGTCTTCCTCAGCGCTGTTGATAGAAGGGGTGGATTCAGCTGGAGATGACGGAATTCATCTGGCGCTTCATTCACATAATCTTAAAGATAAGATAGCTGGAAGTAAACTTGAGCAGACCGCTAAGCTGATTGAAGAAGCAATGAGACGATTATCAGTTAACGATGGAAGACTGACGATAGGGTTCTCAGATGCGTTGAAAGCTGCGATTTCAGGTAGCGTTGAGTCGCTTCTCGTCTCTGATAGAATATTTGAGTTGGGGGTTGAGGAGGATAAAGTAGTTAATCTTCTAAACCAAGTTGAATCTCTAAGGGGAAAAACATTTCTCGTTGATACTTCAACAGATATTGGAATTCAAGTATCAAAGCTTGGTGGAGTAATCGGCCTTCTTAGATATTCAACTTATAATTAGCTTGTGCCTAACGAGTTGTTCATCCAGCGTAAATACTTGTTATTTATGGCGGAAATTGGTATTTCTATCACTTCAGGCACGTCGTATGGGTGACGGTTTTCAACAGTTCTTTTCATCTCTTCAACCTTCTCTTCAGTTGTCTTTAGAATAGCTAGATACTCTTCTGACTCAGTTAAAGCACCGTTCCACCAGTAGTATGACTTCACCTTAGCAATGTTTACGCATGCCGCCAGCTTTTCCTTAACCATATATTTCGCAATTTCTTTAGCAGATTCTTCATCTGGAAATGTGGAGAGAACAATTCTTCCAAGCATGGTTATTAATCAAAGAGGGTTACGTATTAGCTATTCTATCCTAATAGGTAAGGCATCACAATTGTAACCAGTATTAATGCGAGTACCATCAGAGATATGACTGTTACTATACGCTTTGCGGTCTTCTCTTTCCATCCTTTACTTGACCC
Organism: Nitrososphaerales archaeon; assembly: GCA_036514475.1. Taxonomy (GTDB): domain Archaea; phylum Thermoproteota; class Nitrososphaeria; order Nitrososphaerales; family JACPRH01; genus DATBXD01. Next base: position 3,347 of record DATBXD010000072.1, on the reverse strand, counting down.
GTAAGATTCTAAAGCGGCTCTAACTGCCTGTCCACCGTCTAATGGATATAGAGGAAGCGCGTTAAAGACAGCCAAGTTGAAGTTTACGAACCACAACCAAAACAAGCTATTAGCAACTGCGTAAGTGTAGCTGCCTAGCGGAGAAGTGTAGAATTGATGCATCATATCTGAGTAAGGTACTTGCCACTGTCCCATTGTAAACGTTGGGAGAAAAAGATACAAAAGTGGAGAAACAACTCTGATCTCCTGATAGTTCTTAAGAACATTTGAAATCATTCCAGAATCCATCGCTTCGAAACCCATTATAGGTGTAGATGAGTTTTCGGAGGCGACTAAAATTACGGTGCGATCCACCTCTTTTCCTTCATGAAGAGTTCTTAAAGACACTGTATCGCCAGGCTTCAATGTAGTAATTATGGATCTGATGTCTGAGCCGCTTCTAACATTTTGGTTATTGATCGCAATGATCATGTCAGCGGGTTTTAGACCTGCGCTATCAGCTGGGAATTTCTCATAGACACCTGTAACACCAACTCCTTCAGCAACAGGATTCATGCTTCCTACAACTAACATAAGACAGATCAGCGAAACTATTGCAACAGTCAAATTGCTTATAGGGCCCGCTGCCATAACTCGCGCGCTATTTCTTGCAGGAGCCTTCTTAACCTCTTCTTCATCGATGTCGACAAACGCACCAATGGGGAGAATCAAGAACAGTATTATTCCGCTAGATTTCACCCTATAATTGAAGAACCGTGCCATAATACCGTGTGAACCTTCGTGAACAACCATCGCCACTACAAGCGCGAGCCAACCGTAGATTATTGGAACATATGGATTTAGTCCAGGTATCATAAGATTGACCAAAGGACCCGCTGATTTTACAAACGCCCTTATCGTGGTGCTTTGAATCGTGATCGTTGCGGAGTAACTTATTAAGACAAAGCCGATTGCACCTATGATCGGGAATAAAATGAGGGATGCTGTTCCTAAGTTCTTTATGGGTTTTAGCGACGCTAGTTTATTTAATATGTCAAGGCCTCTTTTTGTTCTTAAAAGTATTAGTGGAAACTGTATTGAAATAGCTTTGTCCTCTTTCTTTTCCTTGTTTTCTTCACTTTCGTCGACTGGTTTCTCTTCAACGCTCACGCTAATATCAATATAAGGGCCTAATTGCTGCAATTAAAAAGATGACGGTGAATGGAGCTAACTCAACATAAATGCGTTAGATGCCGTAGAAACGCGGTTTACCACCGGAAGTACTCCGGAGAATATCTATGCGGTTCTTGCTTCAAAAAATCCATAATTGAAAAAACTCGGCACACCATTTCAAAGTATGATATGATAAGATATGGCGAGAAGATTGCTGTTGCAGTCTCAGGTGGAAAGGACAGCCTGAGCCTGCTTGATGTTCTAAGCAGAATAACGCCTGGTCATGGAGAAAAAATCGTAGTAATCACGGTTGACGAAGGCATAGCAGATTATAGAGATGAAGCGATGAAGCTAGTTGCTAGGATGACTTCGAAATTAGGCTTAACCTATGAGGTTGTATCTTTCAAATCGATATTTGGCTTCACGCTCGACGATGCTTTAGAAAACAAGGACCGTATCGCTTCTGCATGCGCGGTGTGTGGGATTCTGAGGCGCAGAGCTATTGACATAGCTGCGAAAAACATTGGCGCTGACTTGATTGCAACTGCGCATAACTTGGATGATTTTCTCCAGACTTTTCTAATAAACTTAACAAGTGGTGACTCGAGGCGGTTAGAGTTTCTAGACCCCGGATTCAAGCCTCAGCTAAATATGCCAAGGCGCATAAAGCCTTTCGTCGAACTTTATGAGGAGGAGATAGCATTCTATGCATATCTTTCAAAAATACCTTTTCAAACAATATCTTGCCCTTATATGGGAGAAGGAATTAGAACGGAGATCAGAACCTTCCTAAACAATCTTGAAAGACACCACACAGGTGTGAAGTACAGCACCCTCAACACATCTTTGAAACTGTTAGAACGTATTCAGGTGACTAAACCAAGTCGGAGATGCGAAGAGTGCGGCTATCCATCATCTAGTGCAATCTGCTCAACATGTAAGACAGTTAAGCTAATACAGAATCAGCAAATATAGATACAACATACTCTTAGACATTTACGGCGGAAGGTAGGGTCGGGGGGTTAGTCGTCCCCCATCCTGAAACCGACTATATGCAGGGGCCAGTAACAGTCGGGTAAAGTGCTCCTGTAAGGTGCTTACCGACTCCGTAGGAATGAAACCGCGCCGTGATGGGTGGTTGCAAGAAGCGGGTCTCTCGAAGGGGAGACTCAGACTTTCAATCATCGAATCGAGTGAGATCCGGGAGGGGGCAACTCTAAGGTGGGGTAGCCACGCTGTCACGTCTACGTGGGTGACCATATGGAGGCGGAGATTAGACCTCGCAGGGTCGTGAACGCCGGCTGAGCTGCCGCCAATAATTGAAATTGAAGAAACAGAGCGATAATAAAGTTATAATTATTATTCCTAAAAATAAATAGGAATACTTTAAAACATAACATTTCCGACTCTTCACAGCGAAATGATTCGATGCCGGGGTCGCCTAGCCTGGTAGGGCGCAGGCCTGCTAAGTCTGTGACCGCAAGGTCCCGTGGGTTCAAATGCTCGTGAATAACGGGCTGAAAGTCCCACTCCCGGCGCCACACCAACCTTTTGAGAGACTTCAGAATTAAGAACACTAAAGAAAGGATTTTCTATTATAGAACCGAATTATTTTATTATTTCTATCTATATCATTTATTGTTGTTTTGTTGCTACCATATCAAATGTCTTTTCGGCTATTGGTATGAGCTCATCGAACCTCTTCTCAGCTTTTCGTTTTGGTGATTCAATCAGCATGCTCTCGAGCTCATGAAACCTTTGTGTAAGTCTCTCCAGTTTCTTCTCATCCTTACGTAAGAGAATAGCTATTGTTGCCGCCGCATATATGTAGAGAGTCTTGAATCCTTCTCGTTCAACTGTCGTAACATTTAGAGCTCTTTCCCTATTCAAACCCTTTAACATTAGGTCCCGTATTCCGCGGACAGCACTATCCCTATCTTTGATGGATTCTAAATTCTCAATTATTGTTGAAAGATAATGAGCCGTTGGAAACGGCGTAAGATCAAGGTGCTTGAATAGAGTCGATGATCGTTTGAATCTTGAGTTCTTACCTGCCAAACCAAGCAATGCTAACTGAAGTGAGACATCTCGCGGAAGTTTCTTGAAGATGTTGGTGAAATAAATAGTATCAATCGATTGCTTTGCAACTCTATCTTTTCGATACCATTGAAGATACTTAATCCCCTGCCTACTTA
>DATBXD010000071.1:0-16902 GCA_036514475.1 Nitrososphaerales archaeon | reverse complement strand
CGGTCCCCCTCAGGGAAACGACTCCTATACTCAGATCTAAGAATCTTCCTGATATTCACACGATACCAGATACAAAAGACAGATTAAGACGCTCCTGTCAATTTCCTTTGATAAAACACATTGCGTTTTTAGAAGTCACCTTATGTCATTCTTTCAACTTTTTACCGTTTGGTCTAGACAAATGCTTTGGCGTCCTGTTGCAGTCTTGGATCGAGTCAGATGCTCAGTTCCTAATCGCGATCGGCTGTTTCGACTTGCACTCTTTCGGTCCTGATTTGCTTCTGTAACTATTGGGGCAAGTCTATGTCAAACTCGCAGTGTCAAGAATGCCCCACCGTATCACGATCTTCATCTCGGATGATGGGACTCGCAAGCCTCCAACCTATTTTGATAATGTATGGAGACAGGAATGTGGTGATTATGGTCATCGCACCAACCATTGGCAGAATGAATGAACTTGTCGCTCCAATATCTGCACCTCCTTTAGCCGTTACGAGTGCAATCTCACCTCCCGACGCTGAAAGACCAAAACCGGCCTGCATTGATATCTTTTTTGAAAAACCCTGAATCTTTGCTGAGAAGTAAACAGTTACGAATTTTGCTGCAAATGATGTTGCGATAAGAATGACTGCAGGTGCGAAGAAAAGTGGTAGGAGTGTAATATCCATAAGGGCACCAACAGAAACAAAGAACAAGGCAGCGAACATGTCTTTCAAAGGTGTAGCCAAGCCTTTCGCCACAGAATGGGTCTTTGATTCTGCTACCAATACGCCAGCGAAAAACGCTCCAGTTGCAACGGATATTCCAATCTGGTTTGCGATAAATGAAAGACTGAATGCTACACCTAGAATGACAACAACAACCAACTCATCATGGTTCGTCCTGCCAATCATATCAACAAATTTGGGGACGATCCTAGATCCGACGTACAGCGTGCCGATAATAAAAACCAGAACCGTGCCAATTGATACTGCTATTTCTTGGACAGAAAGATTCCCCGTCAAAGCCGCTGATTGCAGTATCGCTAACGATGCAATTATGATTATATCCTCAATTACTGCAACACCAAGCAGAAGACGTGATGCTTCATCATCAAGTATTTCAAGTTCTTCCAGCACACGCATAACTAATACTGTACTTGTTACTGAGATTGCCAGAGCTAGAAAGAGACTATCAAATAATTTCAGCCCCATTGCCTGACCTACAAGAGAGCCGAGCGCAAAAGTACCAAATGCTTCAGCTAGCGCAATTACCAAGGCCTTTCTTCCGATTGAACGGAACTTTGCGATTGGGTATTCAAGGCCGACTACGAATAAGAGAAGAACAATGCCCATTTCGGCAAGTAGGTTCAGAATTTCAGGGTGAAGTAGAAAGGTGAACGGTGGCGTATAAGGACCAATTATCATTCCTGCACCAATATAGCCGATGACCATTGGCTGCTTCAGCCTGTAGGAGATTAATGCCATAACCGAAGCAATAATCATTATGATCGCAAAGTCCCTGATCATCTGCGTCGCTTCGACTATCATAGTTACCCGACAAGAAGGAGTTACAACTCATTTAAGAAGCATTTGGAATACTGGTTTTGGTAACTTATTGACTAGTTATAATGATTCTTACATGCCAGCCAAATGGAGAGTTATCAAAAATCTCATCGTCTAGCAACTACTAGGAGTACTGGCTCCATTAGAACATAACAGTGCTCTGTCGAAGATGAGGGTGTTAGTGGAGCACACCATATCGAGGCTAAAGAAGTTCAACATAATGGGTCAGTAATTTAGGAATAGGCTGAGGCACTACGATTTGATGACGGACATAGTCTCCGGACTAATCAACTTCAGAATCAAGTGTAATAAATTCTAATATGGATACCAAAAAATAGCAACTGACGCATTATTATAAATGCTATAATCCAAAATTAAGTAATATTATATTCTAAATAGAATTCTTTTTGTTAAAACTCTTTTTATAACCAGTATGGGTCAAGTAATAATTATGATGGTTGGGATAGTAGGAAAACCTAATGTAGGCAAATCTACTTTCTTTAACGCAGCAACTCTACTAAACGTGCCAATGGCTAATTATCCATTTACGACTATAAACCCAAACTATGGAATAGCATATATTACAACTAGGTGTGTATGCAAAACTCTTGATGTTAAAGATAATCCAGTCAATTCAAGATGTGTGGATGGAATACGGCTAATCCCCGTTAAAATGGTTGATGTTGCAGGGCTTGTAAAAGGGGCGTCTCAAGGCAGGGGATTAGGAAACAAATTCTTAGATGAAATAAGACAATCCGATGCATTGATACATGTAGTTGATGCATCAGGCTCAACTGACGATGAGGGAAATATGATTATTGAAGGGTGCAACGATCCGATTTGTGATATAGAGTTTGTAGAGAAAGAATTTGATCTTTGGTTGAGACAAGTAATTAAGAAAGATTGGCAAAAAATAGCAAGATCAGTTGAGTCAAGTGCTGAGAAAACAGCAAAGATTCTTGCAGAGAGGCTTAGTGGCTTAAAAATAAATGAGAATCAAATTAGAATAGCGTCTGAAAAAACAGGGTTGAAGATCGATAAACCAACGACTTGGGATGATGAAGATATACTAAAGTTTTGCAGTGAATTAAGGAAGATATCCAAACCATCGATAATAGCCGCTAACAAATCAGATATTCCAACCTCTAAAAATAATATTGAAATAATAAGAAATACTGGGCGAAAAGTAATACCATGCTCGGCAGAAGCTGACTTGCTGCTTAGAAGAGCTTCTGAAAAGAAGTTGATAGAATATATTCCAGGTGGACAGACGTTTAACATTCCGGATAAACACAAGTTAACACAGATTCAGATCAAAGCTTTAGAAACAGTGAGGGAGAAAGTTCTTGATGTATGGGGGTCTACCGGTGTCCAACAGACAATAAATTCAGCATACATGGATCTTCTTGATGGGATAGTGGTTTACCCAGTTGAAGATGAAACACAATTCGCTGATAAGAAAGGTAATGTACTACCAGACGCCCATGTATTAAAGAAGGGTTCAACCGTTAAAGATCTGGCTGCGACAATACATAGTGACCTTGCTGATACATTTCTCTACGCATTAGATGCGAAAACAGGAATGAGATTAGGACATGATTATCTTCTAAAAGATTCAGATGTAATAAAAATAGTTTCAACCTCAAGAAGAGGCTGAATAAACAATACTTGTCTTTATGCTACATAGTAGACTTTCTCTCTACTGTCTTTAAGTGATAACTTCCTTTTCACTAAACCTTTTTCAAGTAAAATCGAAAGAGCTAAACTAGCAGTTCTATCTGGCAATAGCGTTCTTTTCATAATTTCGCTACGGCGAAGAGGGCCTTCATATTCTAATGTTTTCAACAGAAATTTAGCACTTGGCGGCATACTTAGAAGATCCCTCGCCTGCAACACTTTTTTCGCGATTATTTCTGCAGTGGGCGAATCTTTGGGAAGCTTAACTATCCGCGCATTATTCAACGATTTCTTCACTTCAACTGTTTTTCCTATTTTTGACCTATAGACTCCATCGATGATGATTTCACATTTGGCCCCACTCGAGATATTCTCGATACGTATCACAGAGTTTTCAGGCACTATGATAGGTCTTCGTGTAATATCCAAAGAATTAACTGATACAATTGTAAAGACATTAGCACCTGGTAGAACTATTGGCCCACCAGCTGACATGGCGTAAGCAGTAGATCCTGTTGGTGTAGCAATTATCACACCATCGCTTCTATCGGTCCATATTTCTTCATCGTCAATTTTGAGAATATATTCGAGAAAAGTAGCTGAACGATTAGGAAAGATAGCGACTTCATTAACGGCTGATGGATTCTCAAATCTATCGTTTTTTACCTGTAAGGTTTTTGATTCGTCTATATGGAATTTACCTCGAGAAATAAGTTTCAAAGCCTCAGGCAGTTGATCTAAACTTAGTTCTGAAAAAAACCGTCCACCGTCAGATTCATTCACACCCAGTACAGGTAATCCAAGATTAATTGTTTTATGAATAGTTTTTAGTATATCGCTATCTTCACCGATAACGATAACGAATTCACCCCATTCAACATCTGATGGAGAAATGTCATCTATTTCTTTGAATGTTATCTTAGATTCGTTCAAGATATTAATTAACTGTTTAAAGGCCCAATCGAATTTGGGCGACTTCATAACCAATATCTTCAATGCATTTTATACTCCTTTGACGATTATGAAAAAACAATATGTATGTATTATTTCTACCGGTAAATTCTTATCTTCTGAAAAAGAGACAGAATGATAGGTTGACAATTTTAGGAATATCAACACAAGGTTATGTATATAGAAAAATAGCTGAATTTCTAGAAGAAGATATAGGTTTTACCGACATTACTACGGATGCGATCATTGAACCTGAAACTAATGCTGAGGCCAACGTTGTTTGTCGAGAGGAAGGGGTTGTCTCTGGAATAGATGAATCTATTGTGGTTTTTACCTTAACAGGATGCTCTGCTAAAGCCATGGTAAAAGAGGGGGAACAAGTCGAAAAGGGAAAGATAATATTGAATATTAAGGGTAGAGCAAGTTCAATATTGAAGGGGGAAAGAACAGCTCTTAATATTCTAGGCAGAATGTCAGGAATAGCGACTGAGACTAGACGAATATTAGTAGAAACTAATAAAGTAAACCCATCAATAAAGATCGCGGCTACACGTAAAACGATACCTGGCTTTAGATTTTTTGATAAAAAAGCTGTTCAAACTGGAGGAGGAGACACTCATAGACTCAGCCTAGATGATGCAATCCTAATCAAAGATAATCACCTTGAATTAATTGGATCAATAACGAAAGCAATAGAAAAAGCGAGAGAAAACGCTAGTTTTACAAAGAAAATTGAAGTGGAGGTTTCCTCAACTAGGAACGCTATTGAAGCAGCTAAAGCTGGTGTAGATATAATTATGCTAGATAATATGAGCCCTAAGGAAATAAGTAATACGGTAAATGAATTAAAACAACATAATCTTAGGAATAAGATAATCCTTGAAGCTTCGGGTGGGATAAAGATGGAAAATATAGTTAGTTACAGTAAAAGTGGAGTAGATGTAATATCGTTAGGATACATTACTAATTCAGTTAAGAGTATAGATTTTAGTTTAGATATTAAATTAAGTGAATCTATATGATCAAAATTGGATTATTAGGATGTGGCGCAATTGGTAAATCTCTTGCGGAAGCTATTGATAATAATAATGCGGGAGATGCAGAACTTGTAGCGATATTTGATGAATATCCAGATAAGATGCATAACATTCTAAATAATGTTAAACATAAACCAAAAGAATACAATAATTTCGCAGTATTTATTGATAAATCTGGTGCAGAATTGATAGTGGAGGCAGCTTCTAAAGAAGCTGTTGAGCTATACGCTGAAAAAATTCTCGAGTCAATAAAAGATCTGATGATAATGAGCGTAGGGGCGCTTATGGATAATAATTTACTTGAGAGAATCATGAAAACTGCGAAGAAATGTAAGAAACACGTATTCATACCTTCGGGGGCCATAGGTGGCATAGATGTGGTAAAAGCAGCGAAAATCGGTGGTTTAACAAAAGTTACTTTGACAACCCGTAAGAACCCTGTGGCACTGAGGTATTCACCTTTATTTCAGAAAGCCACAATGGGAAAAGAGGTTAAGAAAGAGCTAGTAATATTTGAAGGATATGCAAATGAAGCGGTAAAAGCATTTCCACTAAACGTGAACGTGTCAGCTACGCTAAGCTTAGCTGGTTTAGGAGGGGAAAAAACATTTGTGCGAGTAATAGCTGATCCTTCTATCACAAACAACATTCATGAGATTGAATTGGAGGGTGTATTTGGAAATATGACGATAAAATTAGAAAATGTTACTCATCCATCTAACCCAAAGACTAGCTATCTAGCAGTTCTTTCAGCAATAGAGACTTTGCGTTCAATTTCAAATACAAACATGAAAATAGGAACTTGATCTGATAACTAGATTAATGATTTATGCAATAACTTTTGTAATTTCAATATTTATTGCATATATATGTTGGCATATTAATGCCTTGAACAACATATAGTGATGTGTTAAGCGCAGTTACTGAACAGAGTAATGAAATCATAGAGAAAATATTGATGCTTAAAGAGAAAAAGAACGCAGTGATCTTAGCTCATAACTACCAAATAGGAGAGATACAAGATATTGCTGACTTCACTGGTGACTCATTAAAACTCTCTGTTAAGGCAGCTGAAACGGATGCTGAAATAATTGTATTTTGTGGAGTGAAATTCATGGCTGAGACAGCAAGTATTCTTTCCCCCCAGAAAAAAGTGCTAATACCTGACATTGAAGCGGGCTGTTCTCTTGCAGATACGATAAACGTCGAGCAGTTAAGAAATTGGAAGAAAAAACATGAAAAGGCAGTAGTGGTTTCCTATATTAATACGTCTGCTGAAATTAAAGCTGAAAGTGATTATTGCTGCACATCGACTAATGCAGTTAAAGTAATAAATTCTATTTCACCTGATAAAGAAATACTTTTTTTGCCAGATGTATTTCTAGGTTCATACTTAGAAGCGACTACTGGAAGGAAAATCAATATTTGGCCAGGAGAATGTCATGTTCACGCAGGTATAAGGCCGAGTCTAGTTAACGAGATAAGGCAGAAGCATCCTGAAGCTGAATTTCTGGTTCATCCAGAGTGTGGGTGCCTTACACCTAACATGTATTATCTTTCAACAGGAGATATAGATTCAAACAATGTGCATATTCTTTCCACTGATGGAATGTTGAATCACGCCAAACAATCACATTCAAATTGCTTTATTGTAGCAACGGAAGTAGGTATACTTCATAGAATGAGAAAAGAGAATGAAAATAAGACTTTCATTCCAGTTACGAAAGATGCAGTTTGTGAGTATATGAAGCGAACGTCATTGGAGAATCTATATACATCTTTGAAGGAGGAAATCTATGAAGTGAAGGTACAAGAACAAATAGCTAATAAAGCAAGAATATCTATAGATAGAATGTTAAGAATTACTTAGCTACTCTCTGCTGATGGCGCATATACTTCTTCCATAACCATCTCTTGCCCTTCAGACACATCTAATTGTTCATCATCTTTATGCATTACAGATCCGAGTGGAATTACATCTTCATCCACTTCAATAGTTGGCTTTCTGAGAAGCTTTGTTTTACTTATACCGATATGTCGAATATGAGATATTTTCTTTGCTGGAGTATAAATGTCTGAGGATAATTTACCAAGAACTGCTTCTTGAGCAAACTGACTATATGAAAGTTCAGCGGATCTCTTAGTCAATACTTCATCGATTAAACTTCTTATCGCGTGTTTTCTTGAGGTGTTTATCCTACCCTGAGTAAAAACAACAATTTGAACACTAACCAAAGCTTGATCCTTAGTCAAGTAGGACTTTATTAAGCGTACAGAAGAGGATCCACGTCTAACCATGCTTCTAAGATACTCGCGCGAATACTCATGGCCCTTTAATATTGTCTGGGCAACGTCGCCATTAATAGATTCTATCTGGAAATAGAGTTTAATAGAGTATTGTTGAGGATCATCATGTAATATATCAAAAAGTGTTGTTTGAACAACTCTTTTAAGAGCTTTAGTTTCATCGGTTATGGGAACATAACCTATTGGATTCGCTCCAAATGTTGAGGGTGCTTTCACTATGACCCACTTCTTGATGCGCCACTTATCCTTAACTTTCGTACCCTTTCTTCCTTTAACCATGTTCGAGCAACTGAACCCAGAGATGATTAGAATATAAGCAATGCGTTATTAGTAGTGTGTTGGAGGACTTACCCTCTGTAGGACGCTATCTGTATGAACAGGTTACATAGTGATGCTTTCCCAGCCACTTCTTACTATGTTGATAAATTTCTTTGCGAATCTATATGATGCCTCTCCTCGGCAGAACTGAAGAGGAATAAACCGTAAATAGAGATTTACATGATATCAAATTGATATGAAGCGCAGAATGATATTCTTTCTGGTCGCGCTTATTATCGGAGCTGCTGCTATTGGAGTCTTTCTTCTTAGCCGCTTTCAAGATTCAAATGAGTTTGAAATCTATCTATCTGAAAGTAATGAACTGGTGATATCAGATAGGGATATCGTTTCATACAATAGGACTTCTCATCAAATCAAACTAAACGATGAGGGAGTTGAGAGAGTTAAGAAGATGGATCTGTATCACAAGTCATTTGTGCTCAAGCTAAGCGGTAAAGAGATGTATAACGGCTCGTTCTGGTCTGATATTGACTCGATGCCCTACACTGGTGTAGCGATAATAGATATCTTAGCTATCCAGCGCGGCTTGACGAACACTCTAAGAATAGAGCCATGCTATCCTCCTTCGTTTTGTACGAACTTAGACCCAAGAGAGAACTCTGAATTACTTGCCTACTTTCAAAGAATTGGAAATCTAATTCAGTAAGAGAAACTATTGCTACCCCGATAGACATAATTTGACTCTTTTAATGGTTAGAATTCCTGCTCTTTTCAACAAATGGCGCATAAGCCAAGCCCTACATTTTCTTGAGCAATGTATCTTTTCTGTCACTTGGAGCCATTGATAATATGAAGGCTCAAGGTTAGCGTGAGCATAAGAAAACTTGATATTCACACTGGATGGGTTTGAACTAGCCATCTGAACGATAAATGAAGATTTAATAATTGTTAAGCAATTGAATCGCAACGATTAGCATGATAAAAACTGGTCAGAGAAAAAAAGCAAAATACTGGGGGTCATTCACCGTTAAGAAGGTCGCCAATCTCGAATCGCCAATTCTATGTTACAGCAAAGAAATTGGTGAGGTAGAGTTTATGCCCACTCTGGTGCAAATAGATTGGGAGACTTCACCCTCTCCAGACAAGAATGAATTTTGGTTCCCATACTGGGTCAAGATAAAAGGTAAAGAAAAGTACGGCCAATTTGCACCTATGATTGGGCAAAACGGCTTGCTTCAACTGCTCCAAGAAGCTATAAAGCAAGATTTCTTTGACAAGAAATTCTTGATTAATCTGTCAAATAGCATAAAAACAAAGATTGAGTAATCTCACTGTCAATGTTAGTTGTTTGCCCAAACACAGCTATATATCAAGCAAGATACTATTTGTCCAACGACTCAAACACCTAATGATGCACCTATTTACTCTAAATAAGGATCAGCAAAGTCTTTAAGTTGCTCATCGCCTTCATTCCAAGGTTAAATCATGATAAATCTTGCTTTGCTTGCTAAATTAATAAGAGTAGGAGTTACGCGGTTGACCGTCTAAACATATAAGCGTTACACAACTCTTATAGGCGAGGAGCAGAGGAAACACTCCCAACCGCGTAACTCCTAAAGAGATAGAAACTCTGTTGAAATTGGGATTTCAAAGATTATTGGGCGCCCTGCGCAACTAGGTCATGTGGGTGAGTTCATCGCTGCAAGTATTTTTGAAATTTCACTTAACATATCTGCTTCAAGTAAGGGAAATGATGGATATTTCAAAAACGGTAATCTTGGGGGAAGCACTGTAAATGTCAAATGGTATACAAAACATGAAGGTCTCTTGGATCTAAATACTTTATCTCCTTCGGACTACTATCTAGTTCTTACAGGACCTAAAGCTCCAGCAGCATCATCAAGAGGCACCATTCGCCCGTGGACTATTGAGTCAGTCTTTCTATTCAACTCTGCAGAACTTACGAACAAGTTGAAGCTTAGAGGTGTTAAGGTGGGTGTTGCGACAAGTGTGACCCAGCAATTATGGAGTGAAGCGGAGATATACCCCATATCCAGAAACAGAGAAATTGTGCTAAATGAAGATCAACGGAAACAGCTGGCATTATTTAGTCAACGTTCTATTGGAGAGATATAAATGCCCCATCAATCAAGGGTGTTGTCACAGATGAAGATATTGTAAAATTGATTTACGGAAAATGCGCTAATGAATAAAACAAAAATCTCTAATTAGTGCAACAACAGGGTAACTTCGAACATAAGTTAATGAATTAATAAATAAATTCACCCATAATTAGCTCCACAAAGCAATATCCGCCATGTCGTGCATCGAAGTTTAGTCAACGGAGTAATATGGAAACTATCAGGGGAAATTGCATACTCTGTGGCGATCATCTTATCCATTGTGTAATCTATGAGATATCGCTTGAATAATCCTTTTGATATAAAATTCATCACCGGAAATCAATCTTTTCATGAAGGATTAGCGAGATGGAAAGCGTACACAATGCAAGCGTGGTAGTCATTGAATAATTAAAGGATATCTTACGTCAGAACAAGAATTAATGGATGATAATGAGGAAACCGAAGCTTATTATCTTAGTTATTTCCATTTATGAACTGATTGTAAACCTCTTGTGAGAATTCCTTACCTATTGCTTCATGGTGATTATCCAGGATGAACTTCTCATCAATATTATCTAGATTTTTTTCTGCAGCTAACTTCAGTAATTGATGTATTGTACGGAGAATGTCGCGAAGATTCCCTTTGTAAATGTGGGCGATGTATTTCATGACAATAGGTTCGAAGGGAAGTATTTGCTGAGAGGTATTGTCTAGTTCTGTATTTTTATAATGTGAAAAGTAAAGTGTCAGAAGATCAACAATCCTTCCATTCTTTGTCACCTCATCTGGATATAACCCGATACAGTGGTTTTCATCTGGAGGAGCGAAACTCTTGATGTTTACTCCTGCGTCTGGATTGTCCATTAAGTTTCTAAGAGAGCTTGGATGGAGTGTACCGACAATAGTCGAACAATTTGAACTAGCTTCTATCATTCTTCTGAATCCGGATGTAAACTCAACAATCTCCTTCTTTGAAGCCACGGAAATGGAATCTTCCATTTGGTCCAAAAAGAAGTAGCACCACTCATAATCAGCTGCCATTAGGAGTTTCAAATATGATCCATAATCGCTTACCTTATCTGATTTTCTAGCTAGCTTTGTTAGAAAAGCCATCGGCTCTGTCAAGTATGATTCGGCTAATTTTGTCGTAACTGACTTATCACTACCTGTAGTCGATGTCAGCCAGTCCGCAAACGCTAAGGCAAGGTCATTTATTCTTACTATTCTTGTGAATCGTGTTATTGGAACTATCTCTGGGGGTTCTGTATATTTTTGGAATAGCAGCTTCACACCCTGTTCTGCGTGATTATACTTTGGGTTTTCGGCAATAAATTTGGTAAAGAGCCTGCCAAAGGCTGTCCACAGATAGTTTTTTGTGTGAAAATGCCGAATTAGTTCCTTGCAATATTCTCGTGGTTCACTTATATTCCCATTTTTGTCTGTGCAGCGAAGAAACGCGGTAACAATATTTTGATTGCCAGCGTACTTGTGGAACTGGTGAGCCATCATAGCCGATTTTCCATCTCCACGCACTAATTGAGTCCCTCTAACGTAGATTACATTAGTTCTATTTTGCAGTAGTTTTTCAAACTTTTGCAGTTCAGCTAGAAAAAGTCCTTCATAAAATATCGATCCATTGACTCGTTTGTCGCTGCTATCAATAACAATGGTTGGGTTTTGTGGAAATGGATTTTCTGTTACTCCATATCGTTCATACACATTTTTTTTGTGTGACAATAATCAATGACCCTTTTTCAGTCTTTCCAGACTAACGTAGATAATGTAATTATCATTATCAACCTTTGGGGGTAGATTCTTTATCAAATTGCCTCTTGTTTCGCTCAGAGGAATTGTACCGGATGACCATCTCACTCTGTACTCACAATTACTGTCAAATTGAGTTTCTTTAAAATGGTCATCATACCTTACATCAGATATTCTTAAGATATAGCATACAGCTGATTTTAATACCCAATAGTAAATAGGAATAGATCCATAGTTGTCTGTCATCTTCATATATTCATCCCAGAGAGAGCGTTGAAAAACATCTTTGGCAACTTCATTTACGGTGAATTTGTATCTGTTTTCGCCAAGGGTTATGTCAATCGCTCTTGTGGGTTCGATTTGAACTGATGCGAGAACTGTCTTAAATGAACCATCAGTTTTCTCGATATTGCATGTCAAATACATCTTCCAAAACGTTAAATCACTGTTCTTATCCATCATGAACCAATTAGTTAGCTGACTTTGATCGAGAAGCAAACGCAGTGCTATCATGCTGACGGCATCAATTCTTACTCCAAGCAACTTCTCAATCTCATCTGCTGTAAGGTGGCCTTTGTGCCTGGTATCTGGAATATTTATCTCTCGCCCCTCATTCTTTGCTATTAGAAGAAGAACTTCGAGAGCCTTGGGATATGTGGTAATGTAGAATTCAGTAAGTTTTGCTATAAAATCATTACTAGATGGCCCTTTTTTGTCGCTTAGTTTTAGAAGACTCTCACCGGCAGGCAAAAGTGAAAACATTGCGCTTGCTTCTGGCATGTTTAATGTCTCATCATTACTAGTTATTAGACCAGATTTCAACGCCATCCCTAGACAATCGTTGATAAGTTCATTTGATTCTTCTTTCCTTGATTTGTGTATTTTGCCTTTTCCCATAGCTTTGTATTTTAGCTGCTCAAAGGTTTCCTTTCGAGTTGTAAGTGCCTGTTTTATTGAACTCCTATCGCCTTTGCCTTTTGATATGCTATCTAGTACATCGTAGATGTATTCAAACCTTGAGAATCTTGGAAGCCTAACACTTGGCTTCGTCATTCATGCTGCCCCTGAACCCGCTTCAATGGTCTCTCTCCACTCAACTAGTATTGACATATATTCCTCATGTATAGTAGCTGGCAAAGGGTCCCGTCGCATTATTGAGTCACTAAACAAAGGACTCTTTACCATTATTACTGATAATAGATGTTCAATATTCTTCTTGAGGTAACGATTCCCTTCAACTTTTCCTAGCATATATTCGAGTGGCGGCATTTTAGGCGTCACGATTCTTATTCCGTTTGTTGTGGCATAGATCATTGAATTGTCGTCAAGGTCAGTTGTTGAGACAAAGATTCCTCTTAGTTCATTGGTTAGCTTGTCTGCTTTTATTCCAAGGATGTGGTCGGTGATTAACGAGTTGAAGTAGTATATTTGATTCTTTGAAGCGTCCTGACTCTGTCTCTTGCATTCAATAACATATATTATTCCATCTAATTTGAAAATGCAGTCGTATTGATGGCGCATGCCTGAATACGTTGGGTAGGGTAAGTATCGTCTGTTCTCAATGTCTGACAACGGTGGTTGATATTTCCTTAAATTTGCTGCGACCTTTCCTTCAAACTGGTGGCCGGTGGTTGAAGGCCCTAGGGTGGCTTCAAGATGGGATTCCTCAACAACCAATTCGTATAGTGAACACAATATGTTAGAGATGACCATCAGAAATTACCGTCTTCAGATTCGTTCGTTGAATAGGTCTTGACACCCTTTCCTTCACAGTTTGAGCAGGTAATTACAGTCTGGTCTGCGAGGGGCATTTCATCAGCGTCGCGTTCTATTCTAACCTTGACAATTGATCCTTGTCCATTGCAGTCTGGGCAAATCTTGGCTTCTTGCAAAGATTTCTGAACAAGATATTTGCTTTTTTGAATCTTTAAAAGATTAGATTGTAAATGATCATTTATTCCTTTTAATCTATACTTCAAAAATAATCCGCTAAGATCATTTAAGTTGTACTCTGATACCAGATCTGGATAGTCCATCAGCATTTCTTTTGAATTTGAAGATAATAATACGGAGTTAATAGATTCGATTTTATTCTTGGTCTGCTCTTCTCTAGAGGAAAGTTCATCAAGTTTCTTTTTTAGAATTTTGAGTTCTAGATGGTCGGCAATTGAATTTACGTCATTGCCGTTGCTCATGATTTAGCTTACCGCAATCACAGGGCCTTGTTCGGTCCAATCGCTAAATTCGATATTACTGATCGCGTCTTTGCAATACTTGTTTAGATATTCTTTGAATTCTTCATCTGATGTAGCGATAATTATTTGTCGTTTCCTGCTAGTATCTGCGATTAGCTTTGATAGAGTTTTCTTATGGTCAGAATCCATGCTTTGGGTAGGATCATCCATCATCAACAAAGATAGTGATGGATTGAGTCTAAGATTATTTGCAACCAGTACAGAAATGGCGAAGCTATTCATCTGAGCTGTACTAAAACGAGTTGAAGCAGAAGTGTCAATAGTGCCAGCGTCATCTGTTACCTTTATTGAATATGTTAGCGGGTCTCTTTTCTGAATATCTAATTTTATATGCTGAAAAACAGGGTGAGCAACTATTTTGTTGTAAATATCATCTATCTGCTTACTGTGCTCTCGAATTAGTTGATCCACCTCACTTTCTAGGTATTTAGTTGCAACCTCACTAATTGCTGCAAGTGAGCCTTCGAGAATCTCAAGCTCGTTCTTCTTAGCTTCCAGCTTATCTCTTAGCTTTGAGAGGGAATCTGCCTCTTCGAGCATGCCGTTAGCTTTTTGATCCTGTATCAAATATGCTAAAATGCCATTTGATAGGTTAGCAACTTCACTCTTGATCTTCTTAATATTTGTCGCATGTTCACCGTTTCCACCGTATTTCTCAGTTTCTGTTTGTAGCATTACTACTTTCTTGTTGGCATCTTCGATAAGGTCGCTATCTACTCTTTTAGAATCCACTAGTATTTGTAATTTATTTTCAATTTCTGATTTTCCTTCAAGAAGACCCTTAATGTTATTCAGATCAGCGGCAATCTTGTCGCGAGAACTGGACGCAGTTACGTTTTCCTGTTCTAATTCTTTATCGCTCGCTCTTGCCGCTTTTATAGCGGCTTCATCATCATCTATTCTATCTTGTGCAGAATAAGTAAGATCTGGTGTGAATTCAGATCTTGCGAAGAGGAAAGCTATTTTTTTGCTTGAGGTATTGATTTTACTTATTACATTTTCCAAGCTTCTAATGATATTATTCATATCTGAAAGCTTTTTGTTAACTGCAATTGTTTGTTCTTGAAGCACTTTGACCTGAGTGTTCGCCTCGTTTCTAGCTGCTTCTTGTTCGGTAATTATTATCTGGCACTGATCGACTATCGGTAGTGTAATGTTGCCTGTGGTGGTAAGGGACTCTTCTGCAAAATACTTTACCATTTCATCTTCATCTTTTGTTCTTCTATTGATTAGAGTAGTAATATTATCGTAAAGTGTTTGCTGCTGATTAACTGTGGTTTGAACATCAAGTAGCTTCTCACCGTTTTGTTTTGATTCTTCTGTTAATTCCATAGTGGTTTTTGCAAAATCAAAATTGATATCCACTGTTTTCCCAAGTAATGTAGATAACTTAGTCACAATCTCATTAAGCTTACTGCGCTCTTGTTCGAGTAACTTGATATTATTGTTAGTGTCGAGTGTATCTTGGTTCAACTGCTTTATTACCCCTGATACTTTCTGTTCTTCGGCTTTGAGTAAATCTATTTTTCTGCGGATGTCATCTTTAACCTTAGATTGAAGTAAAGTGATGAGCTGATCAGGATCTGTAGGTCTCTCACATATGGGGCAGAGTGCATTATTAGTATTCTGGATGTATTCGATGGCCTGTTGGACCAGTTTTTCGTAGATGCCAAACGATTTGATTTCTAGCTTGATGTCTGTAAGCTTTTTGTTCTCTTGATCAAGTATGTTTGACCGGATATCCAGTTTTCCATATTTCTGCACTGAACTTTCTATCTTTAGATCAAGTTCTGAAACCATTCTTTTCGAGGCTTGAAAACTATGTTGGAGTGTTGTAAGCATGGGAATGATTGATGAGAACTTACGTTGCGATTCTGAAATTGTTCTTAACTCTTCCTTTGCTACTAATAGGTTTTGTTCTATGTTCTTTGCATATTGGTTTTGATCTGTATCAATGGAGACACCGTGCTGCCTCATGTCGCCGATAACGTTCCTTAGATCAATTGAAAGATTTGATAATTTTCTGCTTACTCTATCAGCCTTCTCTGCGTCTGCTTCATACTGTATTTTTGTTTGCTTTATTTTCGCCAACTCTGCATCTAATTCAATTCTTCTATCCAACAGCTTGTTTTGGTCCTTCTCTTCAAATTGCTCTAGTTCAGCGATAGAAGTATTGTAATCCTTCGTTGCGTTTTCGATGTTTCTTATCTCAACAGCATATGAACTTATTTTGGAAGTTAACGAGTCCCGCTCTGAATTAATATCGGTCAATCTCTGCAATAGGGCACTATGTTGTTCCTCTAGTTTTCCGATATCAACTCCTTCATATTGGGAGAGGCCTTTTCTCAGGCTTCCCAAAGAGGCGACTGAGTTTGTGATAAGTGAAATCTCACCGTTCTTCGCACTATGTAATTCCTGTCTTACTTGATCTACTTCATCTAACTCCTCTGCGAATTGCTCGGTAAATTGTCTTAGTTTTGAGATATCCACATTCTTTGGATTGAAAATGCCTATTATGTTTATCCCAAAAAGCTTGTTAAACTCAGATGCTTTTCTAACAATTTTATCCATTTTGTGAGCTGAACTAGCTAGGGTCAATTCAGATTCCTTTAGACCGCTTGTAATCAAGCGTTCTTTGATTTTATCAGATTCTTTCTTGAGCGATTTAGCAACTGCAATCTTGTCTGATTCGATTCCATTAATCCTTAAATCAAGATTCTTCTTGGAGATGGCTATTTGCCTTTTCATGTTTATCGCATCAAGAAAAGCCCTTACATGTTCTGTCCCTAGTATCTTATCTAAACCCCGAGTCATTTCATCTGGCTTTTCCTTTAGTAACTCATGAATTGAATCCTGGCGAATGTAGATGCTTTTTGCCAAATCATCAAGCTCGATGCCTACAGCACCTTCTATTCGTGCTAATGCTTCATCACCGATGTAATCTTTTGACCCAATGTTGAGCTTT